>NZ_JAVJRX010000160.1:0-18454 GCF_040219735.1 Coleofasciculus sp. G1-WW12-02
ATCTTTGACACCATTTATCAAAGCAATTAGGCATCGCTGCTGGATGAGTCTCTTTCATGTCAAGTCCAGAAAACGTGAAAGACTTGCTACAAATACATTATAACCTGTTTTAGTTCTTTTTTTCGTTCAAGTCCCACTAAGCTGTGGTAGGGACACGGCATTGCCGTGTCCTATTATCACCTTGAGTGAACAATTGCTAAAATTGCTTAGACATGATTATCTGTAATACCATCTAGCAAATCCTTGCCTTATAGCTATAGAGATTAAAGGACTAAGAGTAGATTCATAAGCAGCTTTAAGAATATGTAAATCAAGAAGATTATTTTTTTTATCAATTTTTAAATCCGCGAGGTAAGGTTCAATATAATTACTCCATTGGGTTTGTCCCATGCTTTCATTGGCTATAGAAAGCCCTAAATGCTGTAGATTCACAAATTCATCAAAGTATTCCTCATCAGGTAGATAATTAGACTTTGATGAATTAACTTCTGGAAAAGTTGGGATTAAGTTCCAAGGCTGATGGTGAGCAACAAACGACCAAGGCAAATAATGATCCAGGGAAAAACCCGAAGAAGGTAGAGTTCGCTTCGAGTAAATACACTGTAGATTAGTTTGCTTTAAAATCGACTTCCAGTAAGCTTTTTGATTATTCAGAGAACCTCTTTCTTGAGGTGGGAATAGCTTGTTCGCAATAGCAGGAACATTAGGATTACGTTGCTGCATATATTTGAGCCATTCCCAAGATGCCCAAGCACGAACGATTGAATAGTTATTTTCTAGGTATGATACCCATTCGGGATGTAACGTGATCGAACTGCAATCCTTATAGAGACTCGCATCAAAGCGGTACAACGGTTTTTTACTATCAAATAGTGCGGCGGCTAGGTTGACAATTTCTTGTTCGTCATCACCCGGATTCGTTCGCTTCTTTCTACCCGCCTTGCTTGCTTTTACTTCTTGTTCAAAAAACGGTCGGATCAAGAGAAATGGTACATATCGTTTGAGAGTTGAAACAATATCTTCTATGGGTTGATCGCTAATTCTTCTCCGCAAGTGTTTTTTATCTGTATCGTTAAAAATTATTTTTGTATCCGAAATATCAATACAAAGAGAGTCTAATTTATCAGATATTTTATCTTGTAGACCAAAGGACAGCTTGAAATAAGTGTGTGGATACCAAGCATTCGCCAGAATTTCAATGCTAATCTCTGGGAAACTAATTGGTGATAAAACATCAAACTGTCGCCTTTGTGCAATATCCAAAAGTGAAATAAAAAAAAGATATTTGTAGGAGTTTGTTGTTTTTTTTAATAGCCTAGAGAATGCCGACACATCCACTGTGTCAGATTTGGGCAATTCCTGGATGGGAGTCGCCATCAGATCTATTTCTCCAGCCTGAGTTGGGTCAACTAGATAAAACTGGATAAATTCCTTGGCGGCGCTTGGATTGAGTTCTCGAAGCACTCTGACGATACTAGCGACAGTTTCAGCCGTCGGATCGGTTTGTTCATGGAACCAGCGAAATACCACCGGGCGGTCAACTCCCAAAGCACTTGCCAGACTGCTTTGACTGATGCTGTATGTTTCTAATACGTGTCGAAGTGCTTTGCCTGCCTGTCCCATAGGTTTGATTACGTCAAAAAAGCGTAAGCTAAGATTGTTAAATTAAATAATAACACTTTACAGATATTTAGTTAGCATTTATGATAACTTTATTGCTCAGGGTTTCGCCCCTGGCATAAAGCCCTATTCCTCTGAATGCAGGGCTTGCAAGACAAAAGGCAGCGCTTCACCTCCTACAGATCGTCGCTGCCTTTTGGGTTCCATTCCGTATTGAAAGGAGACCTTCAACCATGATAGAACGTTCAAGCCATCTACAGGATTGCCCTTGGGCGGTTGTTCGGATTTTGCCCAAGTGTCAGCGTTGCGTTGTCGCCCGTTACTACAATCGTCAAGACGCGGATGACTCTCTCAGGCTGTTGCGGCGTTTCATTCCAGCAGCAGTATTCGAGCTAATCTTCGATCCTGTGGTTGAGAAAATTCTGGTTAACAAGTCTGATGTCTAAGGTGATTCTGGCTTTCTCAGGTGAGTTAAACTCCTGAGAAACTCGTTTAAGTCCCCCCCAAATGGGGGGAAGCAAGGAATTTTGGTTAAGGATTCTTACACAGCAAATCTACAAAATCTGTAATAACCATGCAACCGCTACATCATCGCATCAACCCCAAAAGTTTTGTCATTACTCTCCGCCAAATTGCCAAATACTTGAAAATCAAGCCAGAGCGCATCCTGAATTGGGAAAAATGGTATAACGTCCTCTGGGTGCATATCCAGGGACTCGGTGGCTATTTTATTAGTTACCGCCAACTCGAACAATGGATTGCTGCTTGTAGTACTTTGATACGCTTTTGCCCAAATTTGCAAGCTCTTAATTCCCTTTGGCAAAGCATTCTTCAGGAAGCCTATCGATATACAGAAGCAGCGTTTTCCCGACTCAATGCTATCTTTCAACAAAGATTGTCAGTTCTTAAATTGAGAACTTGAGCAATCTGTTCGCGATCGCGTCCTGAAAATTCACCAGATTTTGCTTAAATCCAGCACAAATCCGGGCAATACTGACTCACCGCTAATCGTAGCCGGATTATCTAGACATTCCACCGCGACTCCTGGACGATAGATATAAACCTGTCGCTTTTTGCGGTCAATTAGCCAACCTAACAGCGCCCCATTGTCAATATACTCCTGCATCTTAGTTTTAAGCGGTGTCAAATTATCAGAAACCGATCGCAGTTCCACCACAAAGTCAGGACAGATGGGTGCAAACGTTTTCTGTTGTTCAGGAGTCAGAGCGTTCCACCGTTCTAGTTTCACCCAAGCCGCATCAGGGGAAACCTTTGCACCATTAGGAAACGTAAAGCCTGATGATGAGTCAAATTCAATTCCCGTACCATCAGCATCTGTCCAATTTGCTAATTGCTGATTCAACTTAGCATTTCGGTTTCCCGTGTCTGATCCGGTGGGAGGCATAATTAGTAATTCTCCTGTTGCCGTGCGTTCAATTCGCAAATCGCGATTAATTTGACAGAACTCAAAAAACTGCTCATCTGTCAGATTAATTATCGGGTGTAAATGCAACACCAACGGAGAATTTTCTACTTGAGTCGTTGCTTCAATCATTGTCATGGCACAAATCCTTGGTGGCTGTTGCTAATAGTACGGCACTTTCCCTAAACTGCCCTCACCATATTTTGCTTAAATCCAGCACAAATCCAGGTAATACTAACTCACCGCTAATCGTAGCCGGATTATCCAAACATTCCACCGCTACTCCTGGACGATAAATATAAACCTGTCGTTTTTTGCGGTCAATCAACCAACCTAACAGCGCACCATTATCAATGTACTCCTGTATCTTAGTTTTGAGCGGTGTCAAATTATCAGAAACCGATCGCAGTTCCACTACAAAGTCAGGACAGATGGGCGCAAACGTTTTCTGTTGTTCAGGAGTCAGGGCGTTCCACCGTTCTAGTTTTACCCAAGCCGCATCAGGGGAAACCTTTGCACAATTAGGAAGCGTGAAGCCTGTACTAGAATCAAAATAAATTCCCGTTCCGTCACACTCTGCCCAAACTCCCAACTGCACAATCAACTTAGCATTTCGATTTCCCGTGTCTGATCCGGTGGGGGGCATAATTAGTAATTCTCCTGTTGCCGTGCGTTCAATTCGTAAGTCGCGATTAATTTGACAGAACTCAAAAAACTGCTCATCGGTCAGATTAATCACTGGATGTAGGTGCAACACCAACGGAGAATTTTCTACTGGAGTTGTTACTGTAGTCATAGCACCAATCCTTGGCTGCTGTTCCCTTCTGTTTGTTGACAATTATGATCGGATGATAAATGATAAGCTAGGCATAGCCTGTTTTTTGTTCGTCCCCTCTATCTTGACGCTTTTCCCCAATTTGAGGCAATGTTTCAGACGCTAAATCAAACACTCTCTCATTCAGTCTGGCAATAACAGCTTGTCGCAGTTGCCTGTTATCGGGCAGCATTTTCAGCACGTTTTCCACCAGTTCCTCAACTCTATCCTGCGACTCGCGGTCAATTCCTACAATTTGATTAATTTCTTGCCCATCCGGACGAGTTACTGTGATTCTACGTGCCTCAAATCCCCCACCTTTGGCATCAACCTCTGCCCGCAACGCCTCCAAATTCTTGAACCGCCTAGCTACATCACAGAGGTTAATCTCAAACTGAGTTATATCTTCATCAGCCCAAGACTCAGCAGGCTTATCTGCCACAATCATCACTAGAGCTTCTAACCATTCTGCATCCGTTTTGGTTTCATCAACTGCCGCTAGGGTAAAATGTTTGAGCATCCGCTCAACACATTGTCCGGCTAGACGACTGGCTCGAACTCTTAAATCTTCCCGCAATTTAGCTTCATTGCTGCTAATCCCAAACGCATCGTGCAATCGTGATTTACAGTCACTCAGCAAGCAGTCATAAGCCGTCTGAATCTCGTGCAGCGCTTGCACTAACTTTTTCCGTAAGGTTTTCGCTGTCTTCCCATCGTCAACCTGATTGGTATCAATGGCTGGCAACCCACAAGCTTCAGGTAAAGATTTAAACAGTAATACATCGGGTTCCTGGGCTTGCTTTAAGGTTTGTAAAACAGCTTGTGCTTCTGAAGAGAGGCGCTTGGTTTTCAGCGTGTACGCAGGTAGCTTTTTCACAAACTGAAATAGAGGCTTCGCCACCGCCAAAAGAGTTACATTCCTGACTCCTGCAGGCATTCGAGACTGAGGCGATTTCAAAACCGCTTCGAGTTCCTTAAAGACACGCGATCGCAACCCCACCACTTCAAAATACTTAACCGCAAAGCGTGAGGGATCTTTCACCAATAGCTCAAAATGCTCTGAACCCAAAATCGGGATAAATGTCCCATCTTTATAAACCCCAACATCATCAGTGTGGTACAGCAAAACTGCCGCTAGCAGTACCGGAATCGACCCTTGCTTGACGCCGAATGGTGGTGCTTCTAGTTTTTGGTAGAGTTGGTCTAACGGCTTTTGTTGATCATTCGCCGCTGTTTGAAACCCCTCAATTGCCTGCCAAACCGTCCATACATCTGAATTTTTTTCCGGTGGATAGAAACCCCAACCGTCCTCCTCCTGTCGATGAATTCCTGTCTCACCGAGCAAGGAATAATACATGGCGACTTCTGGACCATACCCCGTTAATCCTAATTTTTCTACCTCGGCATTTTCCAACATCGCCTCAATTAGTTCCCGTCTCGCCTTAGCGCCTTGAGACGTCAGTTCACGGCGATTAATCAACTCATTCCAAAGAATCGGTGTTTCTGGATAAACCCTTTCACAAACATCTGATAACTTGGCATTAAAGTCTGTTGCATGGCGGATAGTTTCTCGTTTCCCCTGAATCCAACAAACATTCTGATTCACCGCTACATCAAACGCTTGACTCAAACTTTCATCAAGCAATCGTTTCGTCTCAAATAACCGATACTGGACTTCCCGTCTCGCCACCGCATCCGTCTGAAGTTGAGCCGCACTACTCTGGATTTTCTCAAGTGCAGCAAATTCTAGCGCCCTAATTCGCAGAATACCCAGTTTTCTCGCACACAAAACAATTAACGGCTTCTCATCGGCTGTCAAAGCCGGGGGTTGACTGGGTAATTCCTCATCCAGCCAACAAGCAATTAATCCATCGCTATCTTTACTGTGACAACGCAGTTGCGCTAAATCCTGTGTCCCATTAACATAGTGTCGCTCAAAATACCGCAACGTACCTGTTTTATAACTATGCCGTTGCGCTACTAACGGCTTTAGGGGATAGGTTTGTGACAAAAGACTAGACAGAGGCGATCGATCTTGCTCAATCAGCGCCGCCACTTCGCCCTCAACATTAAAATCAGAGCCTTCCCAAAGCCGCAGTTCATCCAACAACCGACGATGGGTAATCACATTTCGTCTTAATAAACGATCAATAATATCGTCCCAATACTGCGGCTCTTGTTCCTTATATGGTGAATCGCACATTGCCAGCGTCACCAGTTCGTGAGTGGCTTTCACCGCACCCGTTGTTGTCACTAAGTTAAGCAAGCCAATGGTCTTTAAAACCCTAAGAGAATCCGTATCCAGATGTTTAGCATCGGCAATTAAATTCTGAATCTCTACCCACCGCTGCAAACCCAATCGAGAACCTAAACCCAACCCGGTGGCTTCTACGAAGTAATCATAAACCCGATCCAATTTCAGGGTTGGCAATGGTTCACCATTCACCCTTGTTTCATCCAAAAACTTCTTAAATGAATAGGGTTCAGAACTGGTGAGAAACGTAAAGAGTGAACGGTCATTTTGCCCATACTTAGCACATAGCATGGGCAACACCAACGCCGAGAGGGGATGTAACGGATACACCGCTCCCAGAACTTGCGGTGTCAGTTCTTCCGCCATGGCGATGTCTTTCCAGCGCTCATCCAACCATTCCTCTGCTTGGTTATTGATGGCATCATGAAAACTTTCTGCCTGGGATTGATCAATAACTTGACCAATCAACCGCACCATTTGTCCAGCCGATTCTGTAAAGGGGATATCTTCAAACCGCCCTTGAATTTTTGCCCATTCGTTCCGTTGGACACTAGCTAATCTCTGACCATACTCAGCAAACGCTTGGTGCAGTATCCCCAGTATATACACAGGATAATGCCCAACTCTGGGCAGTTCAGTTAACTGCTGCAACAAATATAAATCTTCAGCCCCTTCGTTATAGGCAGCAAATTCCAGATTTTTGCCTAACTCATCAATAATTAAAAAGACACCCGTTTGAGCCGCCTGAGCGAGTTCCTGCACCATCTGAGGAAGCCCTCGGCTGTCAACGGTTTCTCCATCAGCAATTGCTGCTTCCCACTCTAAAAGTTGACCCGCGATGGCTATTTTTGAGATCTCTGCTGATGACCAAAACAGCCGAATCCCTCTGGCTAAAGCCCGTATCACCGTGTTACCAATTGGTTCTCGCTGTGCCGTAGCCACGGCTCTGACGAAACCTTGCTTAGGTAGCGTTTCCTTGAGACGACAATACTCTACACTATCAGCGCCCAAAGCATTTCGCGCAATCTCCAGCGCCTGCTGCTTAATCCTCTCGTTGTTTTTGGCACATAGAGCCGATAAAAAGTGAGCAAACGCCGACTTCCCCGTACCATAGACACTGGTTAGCGTCCAAGCCCGCTGGGATTGGGAGTCTTGCCAACCCGCTAAAATTCGTCTGAGGGCATCAACGGAGCGAGTGGTGGGAACATAACCCTCTAGGGCATCGAGTTGCTGCAAATCTCGCTCTAAATTAATCGAGCGAGAATAGCGCCGATTGAGGCTGAAATAGTCAGAGAGTGGTCGTTTCATTACTTTGCCCCACCGCGTCTTCTAGTACTGTAGTACCTGTCTAGGATATCGTGTGCCAGCGCCTTTGCATCTTTTTTAAAGGAAAACTGAATCAATCCCGCCGAGTCAGAGAGGGTGAGATCCTTTGACCACCGCTCAACCTGTTCGATGGCGTCACAGAGGGCACTTTCATTCAGCTTAAACGCTAAACCAGGGCTACCTGGATCAAAGGTAAGACTGGCAATCGATATGGTTTTCTGATTCCCTTTAAACGCGGCAAATTCCAAACAAGCAGCAACGACAACCTCGGCGGGTAGATGGGCTTTGGCACCCATTTGAAACCTGTAGTGCTTGGAGTTCCCTAGGGTTTGGATAATGCCAAGTTCGGCAAAAGGACAGTCAATGGAATCCTCACTCACGCCTGTCTTGGTATCGGGTTCTACATACATCCGCAAGATGCAGGTGATGTCTTTTTTCAGTGAAGCATCGACAATACGACTACCCAGACTATCTCTATAGTCACAAAGCGCCTCAAATAAATCGTCGGCTGAAAATTCAACTGGGCGAAAGACATGAAACGCAAAATACCAAGCCGTCGCCTCGCAGGTGGGTTTGAGGAGATGCCAATGGAGTAGCCACAGCGAGGCGGGATCTTCTAAAAACTCATCCCAAGCGTTATCCGCCAACAGTTGTTTGCCAAATTCTGAAGGACTATCATTGTCCAGCACTTTAAAAGCCGAACACCAATAACGAATCGAGCGCACCATATTCTTACCCACACCCAAACGTACAGGTGCATCCTCGCGCAAAAAAATTTCTGGATCTTCAGTCGCCTTGTCAAAACCCTTCTTCAGCCAGCCAAACCGAGGATGAAACGTCTCGTGGCGGGCAAAGACAGGATTAACCGCAGGAACTTGATTATCGATTTCTGGTAAAGGGAGCGTAGTTTGTTCCACCATGAAGTGCTATTTTATGTGCTGATAGAGCCAGGGGTTTCGGGATTTCTTATTGTAAACTCACTCCCCATCCTTGACATTATGGTTTTCATGTGCATTTTTAGGATCTCGTGACCACATCCCTTGCACCAACCTTAAACCACTTTGATGGCAATAGAGTCTGACCTACAGCCAAGGTAACACGAAGACGCGATCGCACCGTTCGATTCCCCTCTAACCACCTAACAACGCATTAGGGTTTCCACTGTCAATTTTGGTGATTTTTCAGTAATGAGACTGTTGCTTGTTTGGGGGCGACGCTGGAGGAGTGGGTATCTGATTGCGCCAAAACACAAACGGAAGACTTAGAGATCCCAGAACCATGACTATCCCAGTTGTTATCCAAATTATCAGTCGATTTGGTCGATAATCTCCTCGCTCAATTTGCCAAAAGACTCTATTATAACGCCAAGCGGCTAAGGCGATTGTCACAATTCCAAAAACGACTAGCATTACTCCCAGGTTCTCAGAGTTGAACAGAGGATGTATTTCTGCTTCTGCTTGAGTCACTGCTACTTGAATTTGACGTAAAAAGATGCCAAATCGAGCAATAGCAAAACCAAACCCGATTAAAGAAATCGAAGTTCGCAGCCAAGCCAGAAATGTACGCTCGTTGGCTTGATGCTCCCGCTGACGATCGACTTGCGGCTTTCTCACCATAAAATCATTAAGATTAAATTCTTACTTTTGACGAATAATCTCTTCTACCTTGTCAGTTCTAATTCTAATGAATGATCTTGTTTAGTTCTATAACCAATCAGACCTGTATGAAAAATTATTATTAGTTAGAGGAAGTGGATTATATCTGTTTCCCTCTTAAGCTTAAGATTATAGAGAATAATATATTTAATGATTAATCTTAAAGATCTGTAGCCATCAGCACAACTATCAAAAGTTAGATTTTTACCCGAAACCTAAGAAATATCGACCGGAAATAGTTCTTAAATAACATTTTTAGAGACAAGCATACACCTATCTGATAACTGTAGATATGATAGAATGTTATTTGTCAAGACGATAAATGGGAAAAGGTTTTTAGTTAGAAAAAGTACTTTATATCTTTAGAGAGATGCATGAACTAAAAATATCCCCATAGGGTGAATAGAAGAAGTAAGATTACTTCTTTACCCTTAGCTCAAGTAAAAGGAAAAGGTATTTAAGAAATGTCTTACTATCTACCACTTTCAAAGCGTTTAATTTTAAGTTTAGTCACACTTATGGGTGTGTTTCAGTGGGGTGTTCGTGCAGACGCCGCAGAATCGGTAGTGCTAAAATACCGATTTTTACGAGAGACAGTATCGGTAGAGGAGTTAACAACCTTTGCGGAAACAGGGGAACTCTCGACTTCACTGCAAGCTTATCTAAAAATGGCGGGAAAAGAACCAGCAGAGTTGCGGCAAGTTTTGACAAAAGAGATGGCTGTAGATCCAATCCTGCTTCATCGGGTACTCAATAGCCTCCCTGGGGAATTACTGTTGGATCAAACCAGCCAAGTCATTCATACTCCTACAAATCGGGCTAATCGCCAGTCTTTACGAGGCGCTTTGATGAGTTCGGCTTTACCGAATGGGAAAATTACTCTAATCGAGACGTTGCAACACTACCCAACTCCAGAAGTTCATGTTGAGGGTAATCGCCTTGTGGAAGTGGTTCAGAAAATTAGTCGGATAACGGAGCGCTTGCCAAAGCTATAGTTGTTAGCTAGGGGTAAGCTGTCACTCATTTAAATTGGCAATGGGTAGCGAGCAATGCGTTACGCTCCATGCTCCCTATAAAGGTGAGTTAATGCTTATGGCACTACAAAAATTACCTAGCCTCTGCCATTTCCGGTTGCAGTTGCGCTAAGGCAAATTGTACGCGGGTGCGAACTGCCAAATCTGACTCATCTTTCATCAGTTGCTCAAAATGAGCAACTATCTGCTGCCAATAATCTGGTTGTGTTTCGGCTATCGCTGTGGCTAATCCTTGCAATCCCACCACGGAAGCATAACGCACCACCCATTCGGGATCGTAGGATGTTACCTGTAGAGTTTTCAGCACTCGCCCTTGGGCTGAGGGAATTTCTTCAGGAGACAATTTTGACCATTGTACAGTTCCTAACCCCTTCGCCGCCGCACGACGCACGCTTAGGGCAAAGTCAGTTTCAGCCGCATTCAGTAATGTTTCTAAGGCTCTCGGATCAGCAAGTTGGGCTAAGGCTCGAATCGCCCAAGCCCTTCCCCCATAGTTATATTCGTCAAGCAGTTTGAGTAATGGTTCTACTGCCACATCTCCTAATTGCACTAATCCATCGACGGCGGCGACGGCGGCACCGGGGTTGTTATAACTGAGGACGGCAATTAATGTGGGAATCCCCGCTTCTATCTTGGCGTTGGCTAGGGTTCGCACGGCGGCGATTAAGCGAGGGGCAGAATCGGCTTGTTCAACGGCTTGAATTAGGTTTTGGTCATTTGTCATTTGTCATTTGTTATTCTCGCCTTGCGAGAATCAAGTTCTATCATTCGTTAGGTGTTATATTGTGTTTCCTAGGTCATCATCAGTATAAGGTACTTATGTAGGGGCGCCAGTCTTCATCCGTGTCAACTTCAGCCATAATCCTCGCCCTTTATCGCTTCCTGCTTTTGCCGCTACTAGGGGGAGGCGGAGCCTCCTAAGGAGCATTCCTAGGCAGAGCCTAGGAACGAGGCTAGGGGGTTATAAGGCTATAGCAAATCATCCATCAGGTTAATCAGATGGATGGCTGCTTCTGATAGCTCAACGGATTTACTGGCAGAGTTTTTCACTTCATGCTCTAATAACCCTTTGAGAGAAATGAGCTTTAAACTATTTTCCGCTAGGGTTTGGGCGATTGCATCAGCTGCCTTTAAGTATCCAATCGCCCCTAAATCGGCTAATACAGCCCGTCGTAGTTGTAACTTTTCCCCCTTCAGGGCTTGCACTAAGCGATCACCATAGGCGGGATTTTCGGTTAACTGATACATGGCTCGTGTGGCGGCGTACTGTATCCGTTCTTGATTATGCTCTAGGAAGGGTTCAATTAATGCGATCGCGTCTTTTGCCCTTAAACTGCCTAACGCCTCTATGACAGCATTATAAGGTTGTGCCAAGTGCGGTGATCCAGGTACAGGTGATCCCACTTCTATCCCACCCTCTAATAACCGCATTAACTGAGGAATACAAACGGGATCACCTAACATCCCTAACGACTGCGCGGCGGCTTCCCGCACATAGAAATCCGAACAGTCTAGACAGTTTATCAGAGGCGCAACGGCTTTGCGATCGCCCAACTTTCCCAGCGCCCTTGCTGCATTTCGTTTCAAGGGGTATCCGCCCGCCTCGGTGCAATCTGCCTCTTCCTCTAGCGCTACAATCAATGCTTCAATTACAGCAGTTTCCCGAACCCGAAATTTTCCCAGCCACCACGCCGCATAATAGCAAAGACTTAAATCATCCCGTTGTTTGAGGTTGGCGAGTGCTTGTTCTATTGTTAAAGATTCGCCACCACTCGATTGTTCAGTTACAAATGTCATTTGTCTTATGTCATGCACTCGTCTGGGCGGGTTTAGTTATATCTGGGTTAAGTAAGAAACGATAGTAGTCAAACCCGCCCCTACAAACCCGGTTCCTTTGAACAAAGCGAAGGATCACACACCATGTCCGACTAGCGAAGTGAAAGGTCAAAACTATTCTTACTTAGCTGGTAATCGGTAACAGATATGAAGTATTTTTTTACCCCTTACCCCTTACCCCTTACCGTTTACCAGCTTTCGACTTAATCAGCCAACTAACTGCCAGAATTCACGGGATGAATATTGACAATTGTCCCTCCCATGCGGGTAATGCGGCGCATTTCTTCATTCATGCGATTGTAAGGCACTTTAATGAAGACACTGCCGCTTTTGCGAAAGGGGTATTCATTTTTGTCGTTGGTTTCATTTTGACGCAAACCCGTGACTTCATAGGTAAAGAAACGACTCCCCGATGGAGTGTTAGCCGTACTGCTTGTTGCTACTTGACCTAGCATAGTAATCAATTCTCCTTTTAATTATCAATCATCCAAGTTTCTGATTTAGACCGATAAACAGCTATTTTTATCCGGCTTAATTCTCCACTTTTCCGCTAACTCGACATACCAATGGGACTAGAGTCTCAAGAGTTAGGAGATTAGAAATAACACAACGTTTTCTGTTATTTTATTTCTAGTCCTAATTTCTCCAGTCCCTAGTCCCATCTGATCAGTTCAGATCGGTTCAATCTGTTCAATCTGCTTCTTTCCAGAGGAATGTTCTAAGCAGGTGTAATGCTAGCCACTTTACCCCCCAGACGGTTAATCTGTTGGAGTTTGTTGGATAGTTCCTCATAAGGAACTAAGAAGGCTTTGCTGCTGCGACGAACTTTCGGATATCTGGGATTAATAATGCCCGATACTTCGATGCGATACACTTTGCCTTGTGTGCCATAAGGGACACAACCCCCTAATGCCTTACTTGGCGTTTCACCCTTCCCAGACGGGCGATATGCCCAGCCTTCATTTGCACCCGATGGTCCAACAACGGCTGACGAAAAATTCTGCGCCAACTCAGTCGCCAGACGCGAGTCAGTTCCTTCTAACTGGGCGCGATCGCTATTGGCATAACCGCGATATAGTCGGAACATACGGGTAAACCCGACAGTTTTCTGACCCCTTTGAGTTGCAAAACCGCGATAATAAGGAACGATATAGTCGCCGAAGTTTTCTTGATACTCTGCACTATCGATGTAAGAGTCAATATCAGCGTCGTACCCTTGAGTTTCGTACAGATCCAGGTGGTAAATTACCTCAGACTCATCGTAAGGTGCGCGACCCAATAGGTGCTTGTAATTGAGTTCAATTACACGAGTTTGAAAACTGCCGTAGAAAAACTTGGTTTTATAAAGTTCTGATTTGGCAACGCAACGCACAAACTCGCGCACGTTTACATACCCGTTCCGCAGCAATGATTCGGCACTGGTTAAGCGTTCAGACGCCATCACATAGTCATTGCCCAACAGTTGACGGTATACGGCACGGATGACCGCTTGAATATCATATTCAACCCAATCAGGGCGCAATTCTACCGGAGTTGGATTACTATACGCTTCTGTCCCTAGTCGGGAAGCTGCTGTTGTAATAGCCACTTAAATTTCTCCTGATTAAACGCCAATGTTGAAATCGTGAAGTACCCCAACTTGCTTCGCTCTTATTTGGCTTCCAACCTTTTAAAAACAAGGACGGTCTTATTCGTCTTTGGGATTTCCCGCTTCATCCGCCGACGCCTCCAAAGGTTGCCCTCTATTGGTCTTACTCCGCGTCCACAGGCAGATGCCCGTCTTCCACAGGCAATGATATTTTGTTAGTCCGCTTGGTTGCGAGCGGTTTATGGTTGTACAGACGCGCCAGTTTGGTCTGTACTATCTGTACTATCTTTAAGCGGGTATGATGTTCGTCACCTTACCGCCCATCTTATTGATTTGTTGCAACTTTTGGGAAAGCTGCTCGTAAGGGACGTAATATTCCGTCTGACTGCGGCGGATTCGGGTCATGCGTCCGGGTTTGGGGATTTGAATCACCCGCACGATATAAATCTGCTCGCGAGTTCCGCCCTGAGTACCCACGATCGCTTGTCCTTGCCGATCAGCGTATATCGGAGACGAGGTATTCAGTGCGACTTCCCGCAACAGACGAGAACGATTCCCCGCCGGCTGAGTGCGATCGCTACTGCCTAATCCGCCAAATAGTTGGAAGATCCGGCTATACCCGACGGTTTTCTGACTACGTTGGGTTTCAAATCCAATCGGATATGGAACAATGGACTGACCAAAGTTCTCTTGATACTCCATTGAGTCAATGTAGGAGTTGATCTCCGCCTCATACCCCTGTTGATCATACAGGTCAGTATGATAGGCAATCTCTGACTGGTCGTAGGGCGCTCGTCCCAAAAAGTGCTTATAATTCAGTTCGATAAATCGCACTTGTGGGGTGGAGTAGAAAAACTTTTCCCGGTATAGTTCCGATTGACCCAAGGTTCTAATAAAATCGCGAACCGTTATTTCGCCATGGCGCAGCAATGATTCAGCACTGGTTAACCGATCAAACTCCATCAAGTTATCGTTTCCAAAGACTTGTAGATAAGCGGCTCGGATCACCAATTGCAAATCATCTTCTGTCCAATTTTGACGCAGCTCCATTTTTGGAGACTCGGCAAATGCAGCAATTCCTAATCGCCTTGCTGCCGTTAAACTTGTCATCTCAACCCTCCCTGAAAATGAATAAAACGATACCCGGAAACGCAAACAATTGCTAACCCTTTTTGCTAACAACTGCTTGCCTTTCCGGGCAAGACGATCAAACTAGCTCAAGGCGTTGATCGCATAGTCAAGATAGGAATTGGCTTCAACGGCGGGATCGCCAGACAAGCCATGGTTAGCTTTGATGTACTTGAGGGCTTCAATGTACCAGCTAGGAGACAGTTCAAAGGTGCTGTTGATTTCATCAATCCCAGCAATCAGGTACTCATCCATCGGACCGGTGCCACCTGCAACTAAGCAGTAGGTTACCATCCGCAGGTAGTAACCGATGTCACGAGAACACTTGGCTTTCCCTACAGGAGTAGAAGCGTAGTTCGGTCCCTGCATCTGAGTGGTGTAGGGGAACTTTTGGTACACCGCGTTAGCTGCACCATCAATCAGCATTTGCGCTTTGTCAGTTAAGGCTCTAGCTGCTTGTAAGCTGGCTTGAGCTTGCTTAAACCGACCAAACGCAACTTGGATTTCGGTGCTGCTTAAGAAACGTCCCTGGGAATCGGCAGCGGCGACTGCTTCTGTCAATGGCGTCTTCATCGTCGAGATATCTCCTTAATCTTTTGCTTACTTTTTCAAACGTTTTGATGAAGTTTAAACTTCAACAGGCAATCTTTTTTTACCTTGTTTTAGGCAACCGCGTTGGCAGCCATGTCAAAGTAGCTACCGATTTCGGACATTAAAGAGCTGCAATCACCAGGAGTGATATTATTACGGTCATTCGCAAGTGCGATCGCGGCTTCTTTCATTTTTTGCACGCCAGCCGCAACAGAAGATCCCGGTACGCCCAACGCTACATAGGTTTCACGCAAACCATTCAGGCAGCGATCATTCAGTACACTGGAGTCCCCGGCAAAAATTGCGTAGGTCACATAGCGCAGGATGATTTCCATATCCCGCAAGCAAGCCGCCATCCGACGACTGGTGTAGGCGTTACCACCTGGAGCAATTAACTGAGGCTGTTCAGCAAACAAAGCACGAGCCGCGTCAGCAACGATTTTAGAAGAGCTGCTGGTGATCCGGTTAACGGAATCCATCCGCTTGTTGCTTTCTGCCACCATTGCATTCAAAGCATCTAACTGAGAGCCGGTCAGCATTTCGCCGCGCGCATCAGCTTGGCTTACCACCTTGGTGAATGCATCAAACATGAACTCAAATCCTCCTTTGCTTGGTTGAGTCTAGGGTTGAAATCTAGACAGGTTAGGTCGAGACAGTGAAACCCTTACACCTCTTCTGGTCTGTTCTCGCTGCTACCGATCACGTTTTCAGAAGGAAAACGTAAACGGAGCGTTAAGAAACCTGAGAAGATTTCCGGCTTATTATGAGAATCCCCACAATCGCGGTCATCTGGTGTTTGGGTTAACGTTTGCCTGTCATCTGTACCCTTCAGGTTTCTTTTATACAATGATGTTGAGTTTTTATTTGTTACAAATTGTTGAGTTTTTAAGCGTTGGCTGATCAAGCTCACCAATCCTGATGATGCCAAACCTGCTCAAACTAGCAGCACGAGAGGGCTACAGATTTCGCGATCGCGCCAACGCCCCATTGTCAAGTTCTGTATCGGGGCGGTTATCTTGAGCCACGTCTTCTCGCCTTTATGAGAAATTTAGTAACAATTACTTAAGTAGATATACTCAATAGGGTTACTGTCTGAATGCTTTTCTCTCTTATTGTCACAAAATAACATTAATTTAATGCTCTAAAATTTTAAGATAACACTTTTCTTAATCTGGCTTCCCCGTGCAAAAAATGCTCCCGCATCCTCTGGTCTCCCCCTTTGTTAAGAAAAATTACATTGACTGAGATGGTGTGCCAGACGGGATTACCCAACTGAAGTGACGGCTACATCTAAGATTGCGCGTAATTTTTCGGCGTCGTAGTCTTAACAAAAGTAAACATTTGACAGCTCAATACTTTGCAAAATGTAAAAATTTTAATCAACTGAACTATGCTTAGGGCTTTATCTGAGAAGGTTTGAGCAAAATCCTGTACAATGACATACAACTTAATATTTTTTAATGTTTAAAAATCTTCAGCATATTGTATAAAGAAACCTATGGGTTATTTGGGGCAAAACCAAACTTTCCCTGAAGTCTAGGATTTGCGGATGGTTGTTGTATAAGCGGTGAAACGATTGGTTGCCAGAGTCGCCTAAAGTGTCGTACTGGTTATGTCGATAGTGCCGCCGATGCCAGCAAATTGACCAAGATAATCCGATAAATTCTTTCAGGGCTGGATTTGACCCAATGCCAGACTTAGGCGAATCTCGCCACGTCGATCAATCGTTCGTTCAAACAAAGTTTAGCTAGGAGAAATTAATAAAATGCTTGATGCGTTTTCCAAAGTCGTAGAGCAAGCCGATAAAAGTGGTGCCTATCTGAGTGGCGATCAAATCAACGCGCTTTCAGCGATGGTGTCGGAAAGCAATAAGCGTTTAGATACGGTGAACCGTCTCACCAGTAACGCTTCTTCGATAGTCGCCAATGCGTACCGAGGATTAGTGGCAGAGCGTCCCCAAGTGTTCGCTCCTGGTGGTCCTTGTGACCATCACCGCAACCATGCTGCTTGTATCCGTGACATGGGCTTTATTCTCCGTTATGTCACCTACTCCATGGTGGCAGGGGATGCCAGTGTGATGAATGACCGTTGTCTCAATGGTCTGCGGGAAACCTACCAAGCGCTAGGAACACCTGGAGATGCCGTAGCATCCGGGATTCAAAAGATGAAAGATGCCGCGATCGCACTTGCCAACGACCCCAATGGCATTACCCAAGGAGATTGCAGCGCTCTGATGTCTGAGTTAGCGGGCTATTTTGATACAGCAGCAGCCGCCGTTGCTTAAGGTCGAGTTTAAACGGCTTTTTGATCATCAATCTGACAACTTAACCGAGTCAATCATTTAGGAGAACAAAAATACTCATGAAAACCCCAATTACTGAGGCGATTGCTGCTGCTGACGTGCGCGGTTCTTATCCGACTAACACCGAAATGCAAGCCATTTTTGGTCGTTTCAGTCGGGCGAAGGCTGGTCTGGATGCGGCTAAAGCGTTTACTGATAATGGTCAGGGATGGTCTGAAGCTGCTGCTAATCATGTTTATCAGAAATTCCCCTACACCACTCAAATGGAAGGACCCCAATATGCCTCGACTCAAGAAGGCAAGTCCAAGTGTGTGCGGGATATTAACAATTACTTGCGCGTGATCAGCTACTGCTGTGTAGTCGGTGGAACGGGTCCACTGGATGAATATGTGATTGCTGGCGTTAAAGAATTCAACGCAGCTCTGGGTTTGTCTTCCAGTTGGTACGTGGCGGCACTAGAATTTGTCCGTGACAATCATGGTCTATCGGGAGATGTTGCAGGTGAAGCGAATATTTACCTCAACTATGCCATCAATGCTCTGAGCTAGAAACCAGTACGGCTACCTGGGAATTCATCAAGATGTTTTAGAACATCTTTACATAAGCCCTAAGCAGGTTTGCATAGTCGGATATCCTTGGGTTCCCCTGTACTAGCCTGTATCGGGTCTGGGGGATAGGCAATGAGCAGTTGTTGTCTATCACTCAGACCCGAATCTTGTATAAAACAACATTGAGTAACTTAAATAGAACGTGAGCGCGGCTGTCCCCACCCTCAACTTTCGTAGGGTGGGGTAGGATAGCGGGGTGACGGAGGTACGGAGTCACCCAATCATTCTTGGGGAGTTTCCTGAGATTTGATGTATTGCTTAATTCGTTCAATGGT
>NZ_JAVJRX010000161.1:0-17613 GCF_040219735.1 Coleofasciculus sp. G1-WW12-02
TAACAGAACCGACTCCGGTACAAAGAAAGGCTTTAGATTTATTGGGCGTAAGCCTGATATGTACCCAGTGAAGCCAAAAGTCAAATCGTCCTAAGCCAAGATATGCATACGGTGTAGCGATTTGTCAAAGGGGAACTTCAGCTTAAAAAGGGGGGTTTGGGGGGATCTCTACCGTGCTGTATTGGCAAGCAAAACGGGTCTCCCGGATACTTGGTGGAAAAGGTATCATACTTATACAAAATAAATGATAAAGAAAGGCTGAAAATCTTGATATGGCTTGATTATAAGCTTGCGTTATCACCACAAGTACGGAAGAGCCGAGTGACGCAAAGATTTTCATTCCGCTTCTAAGGCTTTGCGAACTGCGGGATGAATCAGATCGTCTGGGATTCGATTTCGCTCAATATACTCATTGATTTCAGTCTGGTTATCTAAATAGAAGCTCAGGGCATCAAAGACTTGAGCCAGGGTAAGCTGGGGATACTGAGCCGGAATTTCTTCAGGAGGAGTACCCAATCGCCATAAGCCGACAATGACTCGCACCGATATGCGCGTCCCGATGATAATCGGTTCACCGCTTAAAATGTCTGGATTACGAGTGACATATCTGGAAACTGATGTAGTCGTCATTAATCAAACCCTAGGAGATAGCTCATTTTTATTACCATCCTAACTAGGGCTTGCTGCATAAGTGTGTAAGGTAGACAAGATTTGGGTTTCAAGCCATTTTCCGACCCAACAAGTGCAAGGTTTTTACCTCGACAGAGGGGTGAAACCATTGCATATTGCCTATTCCCTATTGCCTCTCCCCACCACCAGACTCCCTGCAGCAGCCCCTAACTACCGGGAAAGCCGCATCTGTATGCAATCAAGCGGATTCGATATCACTTAGAGAACCAGGAAATCGGCTCACAGGGATAAGAAAACTGGTCATTATCAATCCCTGTGGTTTCGTGATCCAATACTTGTATCACCTGGTTATAAAATGCCTCTGCTTCTGGAGGGGAGTCGCCAATACAGGTTAATCCCAGTTTGCCGAACTCTGAAAGGGCGCCCATCAGATGAAACACATTGCCAGTACGGGTGCTGCTATCAAAATGTAGACGATAATGCGTGATAATATCCATCAGATCATTAGGCATTAACCCTCGGTAATGATCCCGTTGTAAATTATCAGTAGCGATGTAATATTTCTGGCGACCTTGCTGACTGTGAAATAAACCCGTTGAGGCGTCGTAATGACCATTGGTTAAATACCGAAGCGACATAAACGGATGGGTGGTTCCCCCTTTGCGTAAGTTAATTTCTATCGCCTGTAAATCCCAGGCATTTTCCCCCTTCTCCGGCTGGTGAACGGCGACAAAATCCACGCCATAACGCTCGATTGCACCTTTTTCTGCCAGAACCTGTCCCACTTTAATTCCCATCTGTTGCAGGGGTAAGCGGTAGGCTGCATCAGCGGGAAATCGACACCCCAGATAAATCTGACCATCTGGACCGCCTAAAATTTGATCATGGGTGGATAGTATCTTTACCTCACCACGCGGGGTAATATACCCTTGTACACTCGGCGATCGCTTTTTCTCTCCTTCGATAAATATTTCGACAATCGCGCCTAACTCTGGGATGCGACTGGAAAATTGAGTCCAGGTTTCATTCTTTGCCTGAAAGCCTAAATGTTCTAAGTCTTCGTGGATAGCTGCAACCCGTTGATCATGAGACGCTTTGGCTGGTGCTGCGTCGGGGATTTTTCTCAAATCCAGAATAGCATTCCCTTCCCCAGAAAAGCCTTCATTGAGTTTAATCACCATCCGCTTTAAGTCGGGATGACGTTCCCACAATACAGCCGCCGCTTCCACCAACTCGTCCACTGTCCACATTGTTTCACAGCCATCGGGATGGGGGACACCACTGAGTTTAAAAATTTCCCGACTCCCACTTTTGGTTCCCCAGTAGAGTAAATCGGGGTCAGGTGCGAGAAGGGGTAGACCGAGTTTTACTGATAATTCTCGCTCAAGCTGGGTGGAATTGTAACAAACCATATAGGACTTGTGCGGACGCAGCGCCTGACGAATTCGCGCCATTAGCCGGGGACGTTCTAATATTTTTTGGCTCAGGGGTTTGAGTGAGGCATCATAGGTTGAGAGGAGCATCAAACGCTCACGGGCGTGAGAAAACGGAATTCCGGGTAAAAGTTGCAAATAATAATCAATCACAATCGGCGATAGCGGTACCGCCGTTACGTAAATCAGGCGGGTGCGGGGATTGCGTAAGCGAATTAGGGAAAATAACAGCCGTTCTTCATAGTGCAGAAAACCCGGAATCTTCGCTAGTTCTCGCTGATCAACGGAGACAGACGGGACAACCAAGATGTCGCGATCATCTTGGTCAAATAGATCAATACTAGACCAGCGATCGCGCAACTGGCTCTGAAGCCGCCGAAACCGTTCTGCTTGTGTGGAGGAGGATGAATTCAATTCATGCATTGCCCCTGAACCGCCTCAATGTTATACATAGCAATAGTAGCGGTTACGGGGAACAACTGTAATACTGTTAATTAAGTAGAGTTATCTGTCAGGGTTCAAGATGGCACGGCGGGCTAATTTGGCGTAAGTTTTGACGGTTTGATAACGCATCTCCAGATCATCTGCGATCGCGTTTAAGGATTCCCCCATCTCTCGTCGTGCTAAGATGGTTGCCCAGGTTTCGGCGATGTCTTGCGCCCGACTCCTCCCCTGGCGCTGGCGTTGGGCGAGAAATTGTTGAGTTAATTCGCTGATGCGTTCGGCTAATAGGGTTTCTATTGAGGGGAGGGCGGGGGTTTCGGGGGATAACCAGCCTAGGCGGGTTTGTCCCAAACCAAAGGGGGTTTTGTGTCCCGTGCCGCAGTAGGGGGCAAATTGGGCTAAGGTATGGAATAATTGGCTAAATTCTGGGTGTTGGGTTGCACCTGAGTCCAGTCCTAACGCGATCGCACCCGTGAATCCGGTGACGACTCCTTT
The DNA here is from genome assembly GCF_040219735.1 of Coleofasciculus sp. G1-WW12-02. Taxonomy (NCBI): domain Bacteria; kingdom Bacillati; phylum Cyanobacteriota; class Cyanophyceae; order Coleofasciculales; family Coleofasciculaceae; genus Coleofasciculus; species Coleofasciculus sp. G1-WW12-02. The sequence goes on from NZ_JAVJRX010000161.1 coordinate 3,003, forward strand.
CTTTCCGGCTGCAACCTTCATCGATTCTAAACGGTGACGCTGAATCACTACATTTTCGTCTACCCAGTCTAAAAAGGCGGTTTGATCAAAAGGTTGATCAGAAAAATCATTCCAGCGCCGCAAATAGCTGTGGAAGAGATTCCTGGGAACCGGTAAGGGGAAATGGTGTCTTTTGCGGCGAAAGCTGGTGGGGGTGAGGAAGCTGAGGGTTAGGGATGGGGATGGCGTGGGGGTTGGGGTGAATAAGTTAGGATAAGTGGTTGGTGCTAAAGCGATGTGCCAACGGCTAATTTTGAGGACAGCACCGCGTAACTTAATCATATCTGGCAGGTGATGAACCCATTCGGCGAGCCATTGGGTTAGGGGTGGGTAAAGGGCGGTGATGTACCAACGGTAGGTTGTATCGGGTTTGAGTTTGAGGGTTTTTCCAGAGGTGAGGAAGTTTCCATCTAAGCGGGAGAGGGTGAAGGGTTTCTCGGATTGACCATCATGGAGATAGGCGGAGAGTTCGGGGTTAGTTTGGCGAACTTGATCTAAGAACCAGGCGTGGAGTCCGACAGTGTATTGAGTATAGAGGGAGTCTGGGGCGTTGGGAGTTAATTCTAAGACAAGTCCGACTAATTCTGTATCCGGTGTCCAGGGATGGCGGGATGGAGGGGGTTGGGTTTGGCTGCGTTTGCGGGGTGCCATGATGGGGTGAATGCCGGATTTTCAAGGGGTTGCTCCTAATATATAGGGTAGACTGAGTTGTCTCAAACCTGTTTTATTAACTCCCCTGGCGAATTCAGATTTGTTAAATGACGAGTAGCGCTGTCTTCAAGCAATTGACGGATAAAATTTGGATGTTGTGAGTTAACCGAATGTAACAACTCTCGATACAACCGACAAGCCGAATCATCATTCAAAATCCGAGTATGGATGATTCTCGCCCAATCTTGAGCCAACCCGATTAACTGAGGCGCCACAGTAATAAATGCTTGAAGCTGTTGCTGTAAATCAAAGGATTCTAGAAAATGAAGCAGACTAAACATGACCTCTGGCTGTTCACAGCGATCATCGAACATGAGATGTAAAGTGGGTAAATCCTCGGTTTGAGGATGCTTTGCCAGTTCAGCTAACGCTGTTTCAAAGGCGATCACCTCTTGGCGCGATCGCATCAATTTATTCGCCTCTAAGACACGAATCCAATTGGTTTGTGACATCAGCTATTCTCTCCCTTCTCAAAAATACCCTGCCAACCTAACTTATTGAACTGGATAATATCCTGTAAGCTGCGTCTAATTTCTGGCGTATAAAGTCCCTGACGCCAATAAATTGAGCGCGCATCTCTAATCTCTCTAGCCAGAGCCTGCCTAGGCGAAAGACTTAAATCAGGAGATTGTCCATAAGAGATAGTTTGACGATGACGACCTCCTTGACCGGGCAAAGGATGTTCCATCATCATAGCAATGCCCATTCTTCTAGTGCAGCGCGGCAGAAATACTTGAGCAGCTCATCTTAGGGTAAAATGGAACAATGAACCCAAAAAAACTGGATGACCTAATCAAACTATTGCACTCATAACAACCTTAGCCATGCCTGACCCCCGTCCCCTGAGGATTAAATTATCACAGCAACAGCGAACTTTACTCGAACAGGTAGTGCGTCGCTACAGTAGTCCTCAAGGATTAGTGCAACGGGTAATGGTAGTTTTATTGGCTGCCGAGGGTATGAACAATAGTCAGATAGCTCAACAGTTGCAATTGGCACGTAACACGGTACGGAGGTGGCGACAGCGCTGGTCGGCGGCAGCTAACCATATGATAAGTATGGAAGGCGAGGGTATCAGCGACAAACAACTGCTACAAATGATGGTAGCCGTTTTAGCCGATGCACCCCGAGCAGGTACTCCAGCTACATTTACAACGGAGCAAGTCGTACAGATTGTCGCCCTGGCTTGCGAGTCGCCCCCTAGGGTGGGGCATCCAGTGAGTCACTGGACAGCCCAAGAGTTAGTCTCGGAAATAGTCAAACGAGGTATAGTAGAGCAGATTTCCCCGCGCAGTGTGGGACGTTTTTTAAAACGAGGCAACTTTACAACCCCATCGAAGTCGTTACTGGCTCAATGCTAACCCTGATGACCCAGAAGAATTCAAACAACAGGTAACAGCCATTTGCCAGTTGTATGAACAAGCTCAAACTTTGTCTGAAAAAGGAATTCATCTGGTAAGTACCGATGAGATGACAGGCATCCAGGCACTCGAACAAAACCCTTATTCAAATAGCCTTGCAATTATTGGCAATCGTCAGGACATAACATCACGCGATCGCACGCTTCCCTCAAAAATCCTGTGACCGCTACTGGCTGCTGACTTTTGCGTCAAACTGAAGTTCACCATACATAAAATTGAAACTGCCTCACCATGCGGCTTGCGGCGATTTTTGACGCGCCCCAATTTATGTACCATCGCGCTCAATCCCAATGATAGCGGGAGTTCCAACCGATAAGATTGTCTATTTACAAGCGCTTCGCGCTCACGAAGCGCTTGCCAGACTAACATGGTTTCTATTTTTGAGAGGTTGATTGCTAAAACTATTACGGGATAAAGCTTAGCGCCTAGTCTAGTACGTTTGCACTGTAAAAGCTTCAGCTATCCCTGAAACTATTGGAGTTGGATATTATTTTCTACAGTTGTTTAGATTGAACAGAGGGTTATACCTCCTATTCGCCAGATCCGGGGAGGGGACAGGGGTCAGACATAGCGAAGGTTGTTGTGAGTGTAATATTTGATTGGGTCATCCAGTTTTTTTGGCTTCATTGTTCCATTTTACTCTAAGATGAGCTGCTCAAGTATTTCTGCCGCGCTGCACTAGGGTCAGGTAATCCAAGCAGTTGGTGACTAGAGATGGCTTTAGATAAGCTAAGAAAAAGGCTCATGTTAACCTTGGAGATAGTCTATGGTGGTTTATCTCACGGTAGTTTGAGATATAGTTGGACTAAGCCAGTCGTACAATTTTAGGGAGAGGTTCATTAATAATGAATAAGGTTACTGTAGAAGAAATTACTCAAGATTTAATCAATTATCTTCAACGGGCTAAGGCTGGAGAAAGTTTTGTGATTTTTCAAGCAGACCAACCGATTGCGAAAATTATTTCGACTAAATCTGAGGGGATTTTAGATGCTTTTGATGCTTTTCGCTCCAGAATAATTTCAGAAGAAATTGATTTAGATAGCGATGAAATTTTTGCCAATGTCCGGGACTACACCCCGACTCCTGAAAAACCTTGCTGGTGATGAATATAAAATTCCTCCTGGATACCAATATTATTTCCGAAAGTATCAAGCTACAGCCTAATCATATTTTTCTGGAACGTTTTCGACGGAATTTGGAAGAATCGGCGATCGCCTCTGTGACATGGCATGAACTTCTTTATGGGTTTCAGACTTTACGGAACTTGAAGGACTGACGATTGAAAATTGGTTTGTTTAGCAGGCGATCGCTCTTTCGGAAAAAAACCGGGGCGATCGCACGCTGGGAATAGAGGGGATGCGATCATTTTTTAATCCTTCATCAACGTGGTTTAGAACACTTTTGAGCGAACAGCTTCTATTCCTGGTGATATGGCGTATGTGCGAAAAATTAATTACTCTCCTGCCTGTGATAAAAGTAAATTAACTAAATTATCTGACAACCACAAACCAGCATCTTGTAATGCTTGAATTCTGGGAGATACTGAAGAAATTAATCCTCGTTGTTTTGCTAGGATAATTAAGCGACCTGTCCCTATTGTAATAATACTTAAAGCTTGACTACAGCGACGTGCTGCTCTATCGTCAATAATCGCCGCCAAATTGGAATCCTTTAGCGCCAAGCTTAATACTTCCGATTCTCCTTTTCCCAAATCCCAGGCAGCTACTTCTGGTGGGATCTCTCCAATTTCTACTCGTTGCGCCCAGGTTACGCTAGATAATTGCTGAGAAGCTGCATCTTTTTGACTTGTTACTGCAACTTCATCCCAGACACCTGTTGGCACAAAAATTTCTGAGAAAAGTTGAGGTAGTAAGTCAGCTTGTTGACTTTTAAATAGGACAATCAGAGGTGAAGCGTTGATCACAACTCGCTTAATCAACATTCGCCATTTCCTCTGCCAACTCCTCAGCCGTGTATTGCATGAAGTCTACTTGGTAACGAAATAATGCATTAATAAACTCAGCGCGGCTGATTCCCGCAATTTCTGCGGCTTTGCTTTGAGATAGTTGACCAAGTTCATACCATTTAACAGCGGCGGCTATTCGCATTTCTTGAACAAATTCATCGGGATTTTTCCGAAGCGCAGAGAAGGCAGTTGTTGGAAGTTCAATAGATACAGATGTCATTGAATTTTTTTTGTACCTTGTGTTTCAGATGTTTATCCCATTTTAGGCGATCGCACCTCAGCGTTGAAGAGCTTCCATTCCTTTTGACATGGTATATATGGGGAAAGGGAAGACGCAGATCACAATCCTCACCCATATCCCGAACGCGATCGCACCTTTTGATCAAACAGCTTTTATTCCTGGTGACATGGTGTATCTGGGGAAAAGAAAGACGCGATCGCAATCCTCACCCATATCCTGAACGCGATCGCACCTTTTGATCAAACAGTTTTCATTCCTGGTGACATGACGTATCTGGGGAAAGAAAAGACGCGATCTGCTGTAAGCTCTACTCGCTTCGCTATCGCACCTTCTCAACTTGCTTTGTTCGCAGCTAATTTTTTTGCTTCTAGGACTTCCATTCGTGCTAGCGTAGTTGCAGCTTCTGCTAGATACAGTGCAGTCATGGCTCGAATTGATGGGTCCTTCTCCCGACGCAGTTCTTGAGAGAGGGTAAAAACTCTCGTTCTATAGGCTTCGATAGATTCTGAATCGATTGCGTATTTCATCGGTTTAACTATCCATGCTATTTGATGTGACTTGGATTCTCAGAAGTTGACGCTCGGCTTCTGAATAGATATATCGTACCGCTTGCATAAATTAACAACGGTGTTTATCAATGCGATCGGGTCGCCCTTTATTCAATTCCCTGTGTCAGAAGGTGTTTCTTGAGCGGTTATGTGCTTTCCTGGATAAGCTTCCATCGCACCTTTTGATCAAACAGCTTCTATTCCTGGTGAGATGGTGTATCTGGGGAAAGGGGAAGGCGCGATCGCTCTCTCTGTGCAAGTCCAAACATCCCCAAGGCTTTGATTCCATGTCAAAATAGTATTGATCTTCTCATTTTCGGGCAGTTTAATCGATGAACATATCTTTGACACCTGAACTCGAGCAATTTATTGACTCAACCGTCAAAAGGGGTAGGTATTCATCTCCTAGTGAAGTTATTCAGGTGGCTTTACGATTGCTAGAGGAACGCGAGATGGAACGTTTACTGCGATTAGAGGAACTCAGAAAGGAAATTGCTATTGGCATTGAACATTCGGATCAAGGAGATATATTTGATGGAGAAGAAGTGATTAGAGAACTCAGACAAGAAATTCGACAGTCAGAACAGGGTGCATAATGGGCAACTATAGTTTTAGTGCGCCGGCTCGGCAAGATTTAAGGCAAATTAAAAACTATATGGCACAGTTTAGTTTAAGTGCGGCTAGTCGTTTTCTTGACGCTTTTGAGGAAAAATGCCGTTTATTAGCGGATTTTAGTGATGAAATTTTTGCCGATGTCCGGGACTACACCCCGACTCCTGAAAAACCTTGCTGGTGATGAATATAAAATTCCTCCTGGATACCAATATTATTTCGGAAAGTATCAAGCTACAGCCTAATCATATTTTTCTGGAACGTTTTCGACGGAATTTGGAAGAATCGGCGATCGCCTCTGTGACATGGCATGAACTTCTTTATGGGTTATACCGATTACCGGAGTCTCGGCGAAAAAAGATTTTGTCTGATTATTTAACCCAGGTGATTCAAGACAAAATGATCATCTTGCCCTACTGTCATGCTGCCGCCGAATGGTTCGCGGCTGAACGTGCCAGACTGACTGCTTTGGGTCGAATGCCTTCATACCCGGATGGGCAGATCGCTGCTATTGCTAGGGTTAATTTATGATTCTGGTGACTCGTAATGTTTCAGACTTTACGGAATTTGAAGGACTGACGATTGAAAATTGGTTTGTTTAGCAGGCGATCGCTCTTTCGGAAAAAAACCGGGGCGATCGCACGCTGGGAGACTATCACCTTTGATTCGGGTGTAGGGGCGACCCGCTTGCATTAATTAACAACGGTGTCCGCTTAATTTGATCGGGTCGCCCTTTATTCAATTGGCGGTGTCAAACGGTGTTTTTTGAGCGGTTATATGCTTTCCTGGATAGGCTTCCATCGCACCTTGGTGGGGAACGCTTCTATTCCTGGTGAGATGGTGTATCTGGGGAAAGGGGAGGCGCGATCTGCTGTAGGCTCTACTCGCTTCGCGATCGCACGCTGGGAATAGAGGGGATGCGATCGCGTGGAAGCCCAGGTATTTGTAGGGGCGGGCGCGAGCCGTTTAACTTTGATGTTTGTGATAACTTTTCAACAAAACCCGCCCTGACTCAAAATGGAGGTGTGTTTTAGGCGATCGCTGTTTCAGTGAGGGATTAGTGCAAACCAGGAGGGGGAGGTGCGATCGCACGGTGGGAATAGAGAAGGTGCGATCGCGTGGGAGTCCAGGTATTTGTAGGGGCGGGTTTAGCCGCTTAGTTTTGATGTTTGTGATAACTTTTCAACAAAACCCGCCCTGACTCAAAATGGAGGTGTGTTTTAGGCGATCGCTCTTTTGATCAGGGATTAGCGCTAACCGGGAGGGAGAGGGCGATCGCACGCTGGGAGACTATCATTTTTGATTCGGGTGTAGGGGCGACCCGCACCGCATTAATTAACAACGGTGTCCGCTTAATTTGATCGGGTCGCCCTTTATTCAATTGGCGGTGTCAAACGGTGTTTTTTGACTGTTATGTGCTTTCCTGGATAGGCTTCCATCGCACTTTGGTGGGGAACGCTTCTATTCCTGGTGAGATGGTGTATCTGGGGAAAGAGGGAAGGCGCGATCTGCTGTAGGCTCTACTCGCTTCGCTATCGCACGCTGGGAATAGAGAAGGTGCGATCGCGTGGGAGCCCAGGTATAAGTCTCGCTAATTACGCTTCAACCGGTTCAGGTACAGACTCAATAGCTTGAATTGCTTGCTCCGGTGAAGCACTACCAGACAAAATAGTCATCAATCCTGGCAAGTACCGATCCATCATCAAGACATTTGTGTAAACCAGACGCTCAATAGTTGCTAAACCAAAACCATCTTCAGTGACATCAATGCTTGTCTTAAAACGAATTTCACCATCTGCAAAGTCAAGTTCAAAGTTTCCGATGGAAAGTCCATAGTTGGCACGGGTGATAAATTCAGCCACAGCCGGCATGTGGTCTTGTGCTTTGAGTGGACAGACGGAGTAGAAAAAGAAGCGCTGAGTTGCTTCATCTTCAACAGCTTGAGCAAAGCACAACCAGGTTCCTTGGTCACTGGTAAATGCTGTTTGCAAAGCAGGCTCATCTTCAATTTTGGAGAACTGCCAGTTTTCTTTCTCAAAAAAATCAACGACTTGTTCTAGAATTTGTCCCATATTTCCTCGTATGAATTTGGCGTGATGAGTGTCGATACACAAGCCAATTAAAATTTGGGTATATTTCAATCGGCTTGTGGAAGTGTTACCAGAATTTCAAACGTTTCGTTACACCAGAAATTGCGTTTTTGGCATTTTTAACTCCTTTGGCTGCTCGGTTATAGACATTAGCCGCAGCTTTTCCTGCTTTATTTACAGCATTGTTCACAAAGTTTTTGGCGGTTTGAATAGCCTGCTTACCTTTGTTGATAACATTGTTCACAAGTTGCTTGCCTTTGTTAATGACGTTATTAACAATGCGCTTGGCTCCATTGACAACGTTACGAACTGTATTAACTGCTTTTTGAGCATATTGAGCAACTTTTTTAACAACTCGTGGTGCAGCTTGATCAACTCTTTGAGCAACTGCCTGTTTGGCTTGCTGCAATGAGGCTTTAAACTTCTGTGTTGACTGTTGAACTAGGTTACTAACAGCCTGCTTAGTCTGTTGTTTGAAAGTGTTGTAAGCAGCTTTGGCTTGTGCAACTTTAGTCGTGGCAGCTTTAACAGTAGCTTTGGCAACTTGAACAGCTTTTTGAGCTTTATCTCGTGCAGCCGCAGCTTTCTCTCGTACAGCTTTGAGGGCATCACTAATGGATGATTGTACTGAACTGATGCCATTTTCAACAGGTCTCCAAACATTAGCAAGAGCATTATCTAGTACATCTCCATTACCTGTTATATCAAAACCTAAATAGGCTAGATCCATAATGGTACTTGCTGCAAAGACTGCTCCTGCTGCAACGGGAGCAGCCCCAACTCCAAAGCCTAATGATCCAACACCTGCGCCAATTGCTCCTGCCAAGACCATTGCAGTTCCCTTAGTTGCTGCTCGACGCTTAGTTTTATCATCCCCCAAAGTTAAATCAGCCGCTATAAATCCTAAATCTATTACTGCACCTCTCTTTAATGCTGTCTTGCCTCCAATTTTCCATACAGGGGTATCAAGCCATTTTCCGACCCCTGTTCCAACTCCTCGCATTCCTTTGGTTAGATTTTTCCCTTTTCCATTAACAAAGAAATCTCGGGTTCGTATGGCTGCCATAGCTGTATCATCTAGCTTGTTAGCCGGATAGAAACCAGCAGCAGTGGCAATATGTAGTCCAGCAAGATAGGTGGAAAAGGTCTTTGGGTTTTGAATATTTCCAATTATTTTGCCTGCCTTGGGAAGTTGTTTGAGTACTCCATAGGGTGTTTTAACGATTGGTTTACCAACTTCGTAAAATCCTGACCAACCATCCGGTTGGATTTTAAGTGTGCCCCGAGCAAACTTGTAGACAGCAACGCCATTACTGATAAAACTGCCCAGCGGAGTTCCTAAAGCACCCACTTTGGGAGCCCATTGTGCGATCGCAGCAGCCAACTGTGCTGCCCGCCGACGTGCTTCTTCCTCAGCTTGGCGACGTGCTTCTTCTTCTAGCCGACGTAACTCTTCTTCAGCCCGCCGTGCTTCCTCTTCTAGTCGCCGTGCTTCAGCCTCAGCCCGTCGTGCTTCTTCCTGTGCTTTCCGAATAGCTTCTTGTCGCTTACGTTCCTCCTCTGCTCTTTCCGGAGTATTGTCAATGTAAAGAGCAGACACCCAATGATTTGTTCCTGCAATACGATACCAACGGCTACTACCGCCACCCAGATAGGGATCGGGAACCCATCCGCCATTATTATCATAAGCATCAAACTGGATAGCATTACCTGGGTACACTAACCGTACTTGAGGAAAACCTGTACTAGGTCCCGACCGCACTCGCAGCCATCCTGTCTGAATCACATAACCAGCATTCATCACCCGTCCGGTGAAACGTGGTACCGTAACCCGAACAGGTCGTTCCCCTGGTATCACTGTTCCTTCACCACTCCAAGTTAAAGGAGAAAGAATAGACTGAGGTGTATATGCTTCAGGTTGTGTCTCTTTAGCCAGGGCAACTGCTGCTGCAATATCCACTAAACCATAGCCCGTCTCCTTATCCCAACCTTTGGGGCCTAGATCGACTGCTGTTGCCTTGAGAATTTCCTTAACCTGTTTGTAACTTAAATCAGAGTTGGCAGCCCATACTTTCGATACAGCTCCTGTCACCTTTGCTGCTGCAACAGATGTACCCGCCATTTCTCCGATTCCCATGTCCAGATCGGAATCAATGGAGAAATCCAAGCCCATCAACTCTGCAATTAACTCTTCATCAACCTCATCCTCATTAATATCCAAGTCAGAGAGCGAGGAGAATTCCAAACCAGCTTTCAATGTAGGTTCACCATTTTCCAGTACATTGCCTAGAATCTCCTCAGCTTCGATCAAGCTATCAATAGCATCCTCATCAAAAACTTTTAAAAATTCCTCTGATGCCTCTACTCCAATGCCGAGATAGTCACTGATGAATTCCATCCCGACTTTTTGTAGGGATTCTTCTTCATAGTCAGCCAAAGCTTCATCAATAGCCTTAGTCGCTTCCTCATAAGCTTGACGATCTTCATCTGTCCAATCTTCTGGTAATGAATCATCCTCAGAATCATTTGGATCATAAAATTCACCAAACTCTTCTTCAAAAACTGCTTGAAGATCCACAGACATTTCATCTTCTGCTTCAGCCTCATCGCCGGTGTCTTCCAAGAAAGTTTTCAGGTCAGTTCCTTCCCCAACCGTTGAAGTAGCAGGATTGTAAGTCGTTCCCCCACGAGCAACCATATCCAACCCATAACCAAGATTAGAATAATCTGCCCGCTTACCACGATGATCCACCGAGCCAACTGTAATCAGGTTGTCGAACTCCTGAGAAGCTTGACCTAAAGCCGACATCGTACCGCCATCATTACCCGCAGCAACAACAACCAGCAAACCATTTTGACGAGCATATTCAATAGCTTCCCGCTCTTGAGGGGTTAGTTCATAGCGTGTTGTAACCGTTCCATCAGGATTAGTTTGAGTCAGATCAAAGCTAAGATTTACAACGGCATTAGGCTGCCCTGATGCTTTAGCGGCATCTACAAATTCTCGCAACGATTCTGCCCACTTACCGGAACCTACTGCACGACCTAACCAAAGTGGAGCTTGGTCATTGATACCATCAACTCCGATACCATTATCTTGTGTAGCTGCGATGATGCCTAGGACATGAGTACCGTGTTCATTGCCTTCATCTCCTTCAAATAAAGGATTATCATCACCGTCAACATGATCCCGTCCTAGAGTAACCCGACTATAATCGATATCTGGATTGCTTCCATTAAATCCAGTATCAATGACTCCAATGAGAGGTTGTTTAGACTTCTCAAACTTTAACCAACGGATAGGTACATCAACATCCAAAGACTTGGTGGCTTTTGCTAGATGGACTGCGGCTGCGATATTCAGGAGTCCAGATCCAGTTTCAAAATCCCAACCAGGTGCATTTAGATCCGTGGCTGTATTCTGGAGAATATCAATAACTTCACGATGACTCAGTTTTGGATTTGCTGCCCAAACCTGAGAAGCTGCACCAGCCACTTTACCTGCTGAAACAGCCGTTGTTGAAGTTTCATCATTTGTGCCATCAGCCAGGATGTTTAACGCAAATCCACTGGGAGAGTTACTCGCTGCCCCGTGAGACTGCCAAGCTGAGGTCGCATCGTTAATACGTTGAGCCGTACCGACAGTAATAATATTGTCAAAGCTTAGAGAAGTTTGCCCTAAAGCAGAAATAAGTTCACCGTTCTCTCCAGCAGGCACGACTACTAAGATATTGTGCTTATTGGCATAAGCTAATGCTTCCCACTCAGCATCTGTAAGTTCATAACGAACCCCTACAGTGCCATCTTCATAAATCTCCGTTAAGTTTGGATTGATTGTAATTACGGCATTGGGTTGTCCCGATTCTTGCGCCGCATCAACAAATTCCACTAATGATTCTGCCCACTTGCCAGAACCAACAGCACGCCCAATCCAAATTGGCGCATCATCATTAATCCCTTCAACGCCAATATCGTTATCTTGAGTCGCCCCAATTATTCCTAAGACATGGGTGCCATGTTCATTCCCCTCACCAGCTTCCATCAGAGGGTTATTATCGCCATCAATCCGGTCTTGCCCTAAACTGATTCGGCTATAGTCAATATCAGGATTATTCTCACTGAAACCTGTATCAATAATGCCCACTAATGGCTGATTTTCTGGAGGAAACTCATACTGGACAGGTTCAGCGAGTTCAGAAGCTGTTGTGGGTTCGGTAACGATTTCACTATTGTTAACAGGTTCATCGATAACGACATCGGTTGATTCTTCAGTTGTGGGTTCGGTGACAATTTCACTGGTGTTAACAGGTTCATCGGTAGCGACATCCGTTGATTCTTCAGTTGTCGGTTCGGTAACAATTTCACTCTCATCGACTACAATCTCATCGGTTGGGGATTCTCCGACCAATTCATCGGTTAAGAGTCCGTCATCATCAGGCGTATCCGGCGTAATGTAAGGTTCGGTATAATCAATCAACGCTTGACCCAAATCAGTCTCCCGCCAATCCTTTCCAGAATCAATTACCTCATCCATCAAAGCGGCTTCACCCGTCGCCCCACGCACTTGGAAAATAACATCGTTATAATCCCCATCTGACTTCGTATCCACCCGCAAATCTTCCATCACAAAGGTACTTCCATCCCCCGTGACATCGGCAATTTGCCCGACATGAAACCCATCATCTGGATTCGCTGTCGCCATGGAAAATAGGGGACGCGCCGCCCCTCCCACATCCGGGTTATCAAACACCTGTTGTACTGTACTATTGGGAACTAGCATGAAGCCAAACTCATCCCCTGGACGCATTTGGACTGTTTTAACTCCCAGATACTCTCCAGAATTTCGGTCGCTTTCTCCTAATTCGCCAACGAACCGCGCCCCTTCCGTTTGGTCACTAATCACAATATGACCTAACTCCGAATCACTCAATGCACGAGACGCCGCTTCCTGAATAAACGCCTCCGAACCCGGTTCAAACTCCTCCATTCCTTCTAAACTAAAGACGGCGAGTTCACCTTCATGTCCCCCACCATCAAAGAGGAAATCAACACTAACCTCTCCAGTTTGTCCAACCGTAAACACGCCGGATTCAAATCGGGGACTAGAACTGTATAACCCAGTTAACGGCGATTCATTTAACGGCGTTTCTTCCGTCAGCGCTTCATCTGTCGCTTCACTTTCCGTCACGTCATCCAGTGACGTAACAAAGGGAATCTCTTCTAAGGTTTCCTCTCCCTCAACCGACGTGATGAAGGCAATCTCCTCTAAATCATTATCTGAAATATCGCCAAACCCTTCCTCAATCTCCGGAATATCAATATCAGCAACTTGGTCAGATAATACATCGATATCCACGGGATCTATAGGATTATCTGTACCATCCAATAAACCACTAGGCGTTAAAATCGGTTCTAAAATAAAGGCTTGCGGTAACTCCTGACTCTTCCTTTTCGGCGCAAATCCTTGAGCATCAGGACGTTTCTTTGATGAAAAATTAAACCAATACATAGATGACCCTCTTGTGGAATAGTGCAGGTAAAATTACCGATTAAGCCAAGGGGCAAAATCTATCAGATGCTATGAGTCGCTAAGGGGTTAAACCCATTTAAATTGGCAGGCAAGTTCGACTTTAGCTAAGCCCACAATCATGACGATGAATTAAGGAAACACTGAATAAGTACGCTAAAACCCAAACGCTGTTGCCAGTCAAGATAAACAAGTAGTCCAGCAAATCCTGTTACTGAATAGAGCAGCAATTGCCAGCAGCAAACTCGGACAGAAAACGTATTAAGTTGAAGGAAAAATTACCTGAATAAAACTCTAGCTTGTTCACTATCCTATACCGAAAGAATAAGTTTTGTCTTTAGTTTTTGATGAAGTTTTCATAAAGCGGGGAACTTTTTCCTGATTATCAGCAATAGGTCGTAAATGTTACAGTTTTAAACTTAACCCTCCTTAACCAAGCTGTCATGGATTAATTTGACTTTTCACGGGAAGTCTACAAACTATTGTAGAGACGCGCCATGGCGCGTCTGGGCGGGTTTAGTTACATCTGGGTGCAACCGAAAAGATAGTCGTGAAACCCGCCCCTACACAATTCACACATCAGCCTATCCTCCGTAAAATTACGGAGACGGTAAACTCCCCATGTCAGCTATTTGTCGTAGAACCCCGTAAGTCTCTGTTTAAAGATTTGATAAAGTTATTAAAAAATGGTTGATTTTCCTTAACATTTCCGTTTACTCTGCAAATAGGCATCTACTACAAATATCATGCAGGTTGGAAAAAAATTCACAGCCAAAGAACAACCCGACTGGATATGTCCAGACATTAGTCCCCACTGGCAACTCAGCCAACAGGCGTCCTCCAAACAGTATACTCTGCGATCGCGCCACGATAATCGTCAGTTTCCCTTATCTCCAGCAGAGGTTTACGCCCTCAGCCATTTCACCGGAAATTTCACGGTTACTCAACTTCAACAGCAATGTCAGAAACAATATGGTTCAGCCATTTCTCCGAATTTTGTCCTAGATTTATTGCAAAAACTGATTACAATTGGCATTCTCACATCAGATGAATCCATTCCACCTAAACCACCCGTTAAAGCAGACAGAAGGCAAAAAATAAACAATGGGAAAGAAATTCCCAACCCCAACCATTCCCAGCCACCGATAGATAATCGAATATTAGACACCGATAACACAGAACACCAGCAAAATTATCACCCCCCCAATTCCGCCAAACTTCAACTCAAATCTTGTGTCCAATGGATTCCCCACTCGGATGGTTATTGGATATTACGCAATCCCGAAGATGTCACCTTTCTGCAAGTTGATTCTCAAACCTACATTCCGCAGATCCTGACGGACAGCATTAGGAAGGAATAAAAATTTTACTCCGACAAAATCAATCAGTCCAACAATTCTTGCGTTTCTGTTGCTTTTTTGTTCATTTTTAGACAAACATGGAGTATTGATGATGG
>NZ_JAVJRX010000162.1:0-40119 GCF_040219735.1 Coleofasciculus sp. G1-WW12-02
ACTTGAACCAGACTTGCCTTGCATAATAAGTTCCGCAGTTCGTCAGCTTATTTGCCTCAGAACAGATGTATTCAAGTATTGCCGACAAATCGGTATTTGGAGTCAATAGTACCTGTTGACATCCGTACAAATTCATCACCTCCTTGTTCTTGTTTGTAGTTATAGTGTATCATTAAACAAGAAATTCGTGCGGGATTTATCCCGCTATCTGTACGATTTGCTCAGTTTCATCCCCCGCTTGAAAGACGGGGGCTTTCACTATCGCTTGTCTGTAAGGATTTGACACTAATTAACATTTCTTAGTACAGCTTACCAGAATTTATGTCCAGGTATCTAGAACTCTTCCTGCACCTCCTACTTTCAGCTTAAGTTGAAACCACTACTTTATGTCACCGGAGTATGAGATCTAAAGTCAATCCAATTCCGTCCCACTCGTTCAGCGACATCAGCCGAATCATAAGGGAGTTGCATCCCAAATACGTCTCCTGCTAAGGTCGTTACCCGAAACTGCCAACGGTGAAGCTTACTAAAGAAAACCGTGAGCAGGTAACCCCGATAAGCTGTAAAAATATGGATATGGGTAATAGGAAAGGTAGATTGAGAAAGTGGAATATTCACAGATTTGAACGTAGATAATTTGCCAAAAAGGAATATTCTGACAAACTTTTTGCGCTAAGCTCGTCAGTCCTTAAACTTGCTTTAACATTTTAGCACTATGACTCATTTTTACTTCAGAAATCATCCTTTTGAATGGCTAATCTGCTCCGGAATGTACTCATTTTGATAGATAAGCCTATTGAGTAAAAATACTGATTAGGAGCAAAATACTGCCACTACCTAGGTTTTTGCCTAATCGAGAAACGCCCAATCACCCCATTGCCTTAATCCAATTATTCAGCCGGGTGAAAATGGATTGAGTTAACTGATTAAACTGTTGCTGGCGATACCACTTTTGAAAGGCTTTCTCATAAGCTTCTCCGTGAAGTTGATAGATATTCCACGTCTTTAAACCCAGCCCTGTTCCCCAAAACAAGAGGATATACAACGCCCAGGAAAGTTGACCTGCACTCAGCAGGTTGATGGCAACTAAAAAACTATTCACGATAATATATTTGCCAAACCGCTGCTTGAGTTGGCTGCGCTGATATTGCTCAAACTCCTGGCGCTTTTGCTGCTGTTCTTGCTGGAGCCGCCATTCTTGTTCCGCTAGCTGGAGGTTAGTCGGCGAGATCCCCAATTCAGCGGCAATTTCCACAAGCTGCGTCCGCGAAAACTCATCGCCATTGGCTTGACGGGTGATCGCGAGATTCAGGATTTGCTGGAGGTCTTCTTGGTTATAAGACTGGATAATGGTGTGTTCAGAAACAGACATGACTTATATTATATTAAGAGGATGAGTGGGCGGGCTGAAAATTAAAACTATAGATAGTGGCGCACTGAGGTTGTACTTCCTTATATTATTATCAACGACATCTAGACAGACAGTACAGACCTGCTGATGTTCACAACCGAACCCCTAGGGTCGGATTTTACGAAAAAGAATGGTAGAACAGAAGTTTTACATTTCGTTACGATAGATTCAGATGTAAAGGAGGACAGTATAAAAACGTTTTCAACGGGCAGTAGATTTGAGGTAATCTCTATGAACGGTAGTATTCGTGTTGGTAATTTATTGGGAATTCCCTTTTATATAAATCCCTCTTGGTTTTTAGTTCTGGCTTTGGTCACCTTTGACTTTGGGGGGTATCTGAGTGGGTTTCCGGGTTTAACAGGGATCTTACCCTGGGTACTGGGTTTTGTGGGCGCCCTGTTGCTATTTGCCTCGGTTTTAGCCCATGAATTGGGACATAGTTTAGTCGCTATTCGCCAAGGCATTGAGGTGAAATCGATTACCCTGTTTCTTTTTGGGGGTTTAGCCAGCTTAGAGAAGGAATCTCAGACACCAGCCGAAGCCTTCTGGGTGGCGATCGCGGGTCCTTTAGTTAGTTTAGCCCTTTTTGCCCTATTTACGGGTATAGGCGTTAGCACCGGCGTCTCTGGTTCTTTGGCAGCGATTCTTAGCTTACTGGCTTCGATTAATCTAATTTTAGCCCTGTTCAACCTGATTCCCGGCTTACCCTTAGATGGTGGCAATATTCTCAAGTCCGTGGTTTGGAAAATCACCGGGAATCCCTATCGCGGTGTGGTTTTTGCCAGTCGGGTTGGTCAAGTTGTCGGATGGTTAGGAATCAGTATAGGAATCCTTTCTGTCTTGGGGTTGAGTGAGTTTGGCAGTATTTGGACGCTATTAATTGGGGTATTCCTGCTGCAAAATGCAGGTATGTCGGCGCAATCAGCCACCCTACAAGAAAAACTCCAAGACCTGAAAGCGGAAGATGCGGTGATTCCAGAGAGTCCGATTATATCAACCGACCTGTCGCTGCGGGAATTTGCCAACAACTACATTATCGGCAAAAAAGAATGGCGCAAGTTCTTGGTGACGGATGAACAAGGACAATTGATCGGCGCGATCGCGGTTGATGATCTCAAGAAAGTCCCCACCTCAAACTGGACGATTACTCCCGTCAGTGAACTGATACAGCCTGTGGATTTGGATGCGATCGTCAAATCTGATCAGTCTCTGTTAGAAGTAATTATGCTCCTGGAGAAAGGTCAATTTACTCAATTGCCTGTAGTGCGCGAAAACGGAGTCCTGGTTGGACTTTTGGAAAAAGCCTCGATTGTCTCTCTCCTAGAGAAGCGAACTCAAACCAATCCCGCTTAAGCATATTGGCATCACTGAAATTAAAGAATTGAGCCTGATCCCTCGAATAAACTTCGGGGGATTTATCGTAAAAGGCAGAAAGCTACTAAGTTTTTCGGGTCGCCCTCTACTCAAACCCTCGTACTATATATATAAAGGATGTGTTAGGAGGTTAAATAGTGGTTCAGTGAAGAACAAACTTAAGCGCTTAATCTTTTGGCTACGAAAGTTTTCGGTTCATTTCGTCGTTTATTTCTGGAAGTTACCCACTTGGTCAGTTGTTGTCGGGGCAACGGTTCTGGTCATCGGAGTGATCCTGATCACGAAGGAGAACTCTCAACTCTCTAAAATACTGAATAATGTTGAAGCTATCAGTATTTTTGCGGCTGTTGTTTTATTTTTAAAAGAAACCCCGAATCGAAAAAAACAATTCTATTACCAAGCTTGGCGGATGATAGACGCTGCCCATGGACGACAAACCAGCTATGCCCGGTTTCAAGCCCTGCAAGATTTGAATGAAGATGGTGTGAGCTTGAGAGGACTCAATATTCCGGGGACAGATTTACAACGCATTAATTTACATAAAGCATTTCTCTATGAAGCTAATTTAGAAGAAGCTAATCTTATAACGGCGGATCTGAGTAACAGTCACCTGGATAAAGCGAAACTTAATAAAGCAAAACTTAATGCCGCGAAACTCTCTGGCGCTTGCTTGATTGCCACGGATCTGAGTGAAGCGGATCTGAGTGAGGTTAACCTCAAAGGTGCTGATCTGATTGATGCTAACCTGAGAAAGGCTAATCTTATTGGTGCTAATTTAAGTGGCGCAGATTTGAGTCGAGCCGATTTGAGTAAGGCTAACTTGAGTAGAACAGATCTGAGTCAAGCCGATTTTATGGATACCATCCTCAGTGGCGCTGATCTGAGTGGGGCTAATCTGAGTCATGCTGACTTCAATAATGCAGATTTGAGTGATGCTGATCTGAGTGGGGCTAATCTGAAGAATACAGATTTCACCGATGCTAATTTAAGTGGGGCTAACTTAAGCGGGGCTGATTTGAGCGGGGCGGATTTGAGTGATGCTGATCTGAGTGGGGCTAATTTGAGTGACGCTAATCTGAGTCAAGTTGATCTTAGCAACGCTTATCTTGATGACGCCCATTTCTCACCCACTCCCCTAAAAAAAAACGAGACTATTTTCTATAATCGAGAGGCTAAAAGAAGGGTTTAAAAAGGGTGTATTTAAATAAATGGGAGTTGGGGAAGCATCACATAAAGACGCTGCGGGGCATCACATCGCGTCCGTTATCAACCACGACTTTTGGGAATTGGGACTTCTCGCAGCAATCGAATCAAAGTCATTCCAGTGAATCCTGAAACTAACATCCACGTCACCCCTAAACCCAGAACTTCGCTGAGAAACAGATGAGTGAAGCGGCGCAAAATTCCGCCGACAATCCAACCCACCGCTAAACTGATCGACCAGTTTAGAATATTGGCAAAAATCCACCCCCAAGCTTTGGTAACGTACTGTCTGAGAACCCACCATTGCGCCATTCCCAGGATCAGCCCTAGGGTTGCTCCATCAATGACGCCATAAACCAACCGAGGGAAAATACCCATTGTTCGGGGAGCAAACCAACCGATGACTCCAAAGGAACTCAACCCCATGACTCCCCAACCGAGGAGACTGGCAATAATCCACCACCAAGCTGAGGACAGGTGTCGTCTCAAAACTAGCCATTGGGCTAATCCGATTATCGTCCCACCAATGATGCCCTCAATTATACCGATATCCGGTCTTTCTCCAATCTCGATCCAAAATAGACTTGCCACAAAACCTAATAGTGTCACCAATAGCCACTGCAACCAGAAGCTACAGCTAGTCTCGATGGGTTTGATCGGGGATTGATAGTTAATGGTTACTGGCACACCAATGACAACAATTCAGGACAGCGCAACAATACCTAAGGAGTCGCCTTAGATCTGTAATATATATATTACTAGGTATTACCGCCTCCATTGCCTATCAGAAGACGACACTAAAGAATAATTATGAAGATTAACTTTAAAAAACTTTGGGTTTTTTAAAGTTTTGATGAAGATCAGCTTAAATTTATTTTTCCAGATAAAACTGGAAGTTTTCGATTATTATGGGCTTATAAGTCTCAATTAGGTTTCACACATCTACCAATGGATAGATTAAAGTCTTTTAAGTCTTTGAGTCTGGTAACCGGGGTATTCACGACAATCTGGGTCATGGGGATCGGCTGGCAACCCCCGCTACAAGCCCAGTCGAATGAAGATGTAAACGTTTTGACCGCCCAGCTTTCACCATCGCGCGATCGCGGCGCTGGGTTACGCGGTGCTGGATGTGGTGAAGCAACAATTACCCCCTTGATGTCAACAAAGGAACCGGGAGTTTATTTAGTGGCGCTTAACTCACCACTGACACTCTCATGGCAAGTGCCGGAAACCACAGTCACCTCCGCCGAATTTCTCCTGGTTGATCAGAGTTGGAATGCAGTGCATCAAACGATGATTGAGATTCCCAAAGAAGGCGGTGAGATTGAAATCACTCTCCCCAACACCCTATCTCTAGAAACTGGAAAAGATTATTACTGGCAGATGGCATTAATCTGTGATGGGAGCGATCGCACAAAAGATAATGCCATCCAAGGGGCACTACAGTTCACCTCCCCAGAGGCTTCCACGTCCCAAGAATAACGATGATCACCGACACCGATTCATAGAACCTGGACATTTGTGGGTGTGGAACTTATGAAAGAAGCCTTTATTTCTTACTCCCGGCGTAATAAGGAATTTGTCCTCAAACTTCGGGAGGCATTTAAAAACGCCAATCGTGAGGTTTGGGTGGATTGGGAAGGCATTCCCCTAACCGCTGATTGGCGACAAGAAATCTACAAAGGAATCGAAGAATCGAATAATATCGTCTTTGTGATTAGCCCGGATTCCGTGGCATCCAAAGAGTGCGGTGTAGAGGTAGACTGTTCCCTAAAACACCATAAACGAATTCTGCCGATTTTATATTTGGATGTTGACCCAGAAGCGATACATCCAGAGATGAGAGAACTCCCCCAGATTGATTTTCGTGAGGGGAAAAATTTTGAGCAGGCATTTCAAGAACTGCTGCAAGCCATTGATAACAATAAACTGGATACCCAAGAACATACACGCTTGTTAGTCCAAGCTATGGAATGGGAGAAAAAAGGACGCAATACTAGCCTGTTATTACATGGAAGTGAACTCACTGAGGCAGAATCATGGCTGGTGTGGAGTTCTGAACAAAAACCCTTTCCCACACCCTTGCATCGAGAGTATGTGGGAGTCAGTCGTCAATGGGTAACCCGTCAGGCAAAACGGTCGATTATTGGGGTGAGTGTAGCGCTGGGAGTGTCTACTCTCTTAGGAATTGTCGCGTTCTGGCAATATCAGCGATCGCAAAAACTTTTTGTCCAAGCCCAGCAAGAACAGCTTATTGTCCAAAGTACCACCTCCGACGCTTTATTTGTTTCCCAGCAAAAATTTCCTGCCCTCTTAGAATCTCTAGAGGCGGCTAAAACGCTGCAACAAGCGAATTGGGTTAGCCAAAACCCTCAACTGCATTCAACGATTTCCACGGCTTTACTTCAGTCCGTCTATTGGGTGAATCAATCGAATCAATTAGACGGACATACGAATAAAGTTCGTAGCGTTAGTTTTAGCCCCGACGGTGAACTTATTGCCTCCGCTAGTAGTGACCATACGATTAAACTCTGGCAGCGAGATGGGAGTTTAATCAAAACCCTACAAGGGCATCGCGATCGCGTCCGAGAGGTCAGTTTCAGCCCTGATGGTGAAATGATTGCCTCCGCTAGCCGGGATGGGACAGTAAACCTGTGGACAAAAGATGGGGCGAATCTACATAGTATTAATGCCCATGATAATGATATTTACCACGTCAGTTTTTCCCCCGATAGCCAAATTATTGCCTCAGCCAGCCGGGATGGGACAGTAAAACTGTGGAGTCGAGAGGGTAAATTCCTAAACACCTTAAGCGGACATAATGCCCCAGTTATCAGTGTCAGCTTCTCGGCTGACGGTCAACGCTTGGCATCGGCTAGCGCTGATCAGACGGTGAAACTCTGGACAATTGAGGGTGAAGAATTACAAACCCTGAAAGGACACCAAGGAGAGGTCACAAGTGTGAGTTTTTCCGGGGATGGTCAACTCATCGCCACCGCCAGTCAGGATAAAACTGCGAAACTCTGGACGATTGAGGGAGAAGAACTTCAGACGCTAATGGGTCACAAGGATGGCATTTGGCAGGTGACATTTAGCCCAGATAGTCAACGCCTTGCCACCAGTAGTAAAGACAGAACCATCAAACTCTGGAATCGCGACGGCACTCTACTCAATACCCTCACCGGACATAGCAGTCAGGTATTTGGTGTGGATTTCTCTCCAGATGGGCAAACCCTAGCATCAGCGAGTGATGATAGAACCGTGAAACTCTGGAAACTGGACAATCCCTTAGTCAAAACCGTCCCCCAATCTGGTCTTAGTCCCAGTTTTAGCCCGAATGGGGACTTAATCGCGATCGCATCGAAAAGGAATGTCACCCTCTGGAGTCCAGACGGCAAGAAATTGAACACCCTGTCTGGACATCAAGATTGGGTGGAAAGTGTCAGTTTTTCTCCCGACGGTGAAACTATTGCCTCAGCCAGTGATGACCAAACCGTGAAACTCTGGACAAAAGACGGGAAAGAATTACAGACGCTAAATGGACATGACGGCATCGTTTGGACGGTACAATTTTCTCCCGATGGAGACTATCTAGCCTCCGGGAGTCAAGACCAAACCGTGAAACTCTGGACGCCTAACGGCGAACTGTTGCAGACCCTGAAAGGTCATCAGGGTATGGTCTTAAATGTTAGCTTCTCTCCCGATGGTCAAACCCTCGCCTCCGCCAGTCAAGATGGCACCGTAAAACTGTGGCGTCTAGATGTAGAGACGAATAATGGCGCGTCTCTACAACGGACGATTCAGGGACATGACGCCGCCGTTGGTAGTGTCAGCTTCTCCCCCGATGGTCAAATCATTGCCACCGCCAGTGATGACCAAACCGTGAAACTGTGGACGAGTGAGGGTAAGTTACTTCACACACTCAACGGACATCGCGATCGCGTCTATCGCGTCACCTTTCGACCCGATGGTCAGTTCCTAGCTACAGCCAGTTTAGACGGTACGGTGAAAATTTGGACGCTAGATGGCACAGAAGTCGTCACGTTGAAAGGACATCAAGCTGGCGTTAACCATCTCAGTTTCAGTACCGATGGCAAAACCCTGGCATCTACGGATGAAAACGACACCATGATTCTCTGGAATTTAGAGTATTTGGATGACCAATTACTCAACCATCTCATCGCATCGGGTTGTAATTGGGCAAGAGACTATCTGCAAACTAACTCACCGTCTCAAGACCTTTGTAAAACAGACGGCAGTTCGTAGAGACGTTGCATGCAACGTCTCTACAGATGGGGGAGATGAGGGAATTGTAGGGGCGGGTTTTACCACTAACCTTGGCTTTGCACCCTGATATAACTAAACCCGCCCCAACGGATTACCAGCATTCTCCGACATAAGACGAATGACCAAGGACAAATGACCAAGGACAAATGACCAAGGACAAATGACCAAGGACAAATAACAAAACATGGCTGAAATTTTTATTTCCTACTCCGCCCCCGATAAAGACGCGATTCAGAGAATCTATGAAGCCCTCAACCGAGAGAAGCAGGATATTTGGGTAAACTGGGAAGAAAAACCTCTAACCCAGACAGAAACAGAAATTGCAGCAGCCCACACCTGTATCTTCTTTATTAGTCCCCATGCGATTCAATCTGAATGCTGTACCCAAGAACTTGAATATGCCGTTCAACGCGGCAAACGCATCATCCCGATTGTGCTACGGGACGATTCTCTCAAAGGAGTGCATCCAGAGTTAGCAAGACTGAACTGGGTATTCTTTCGCGAAACCGATGATTTTAACGGCGCATTTGAGTCCCTACTCAAAACCCTAGATACTGATTTAGACCATATTAAGCAACATACCCGCTTGCAACAACTAGCGACCGAGTGGGATAAGAAACAACGCAATAACCACCTTTTACTCAGGGGAAGCGAACTAGAAGCCGCAGAACAATGGTTGACAACTAACGCTGAAATCGAACCCAAACCCACCCAACTTCAGCGAGAGTATATTGATGGGGGACGCAAAGCCAGAACCCGTGGTCAAAGACGACTCCTAGCTGGCGTCAGTGTGGCGTTGGGCGCTTCGGTTATTTTAGGGGGAGTCGCGTTCGTTCAATATTTAAAAGCAGAACGACTGAGAATGCAAGCCTATACCGGGCAGATTATTAGCCACAGTAAAACTGCAGAAGCGTTGTTTGCTTCCGGTCAAGGCTTTGAAGCCCGATTAGAAGCCCTGAAAGCGGGACGTAAACTGCAAAATGCTAACTGGAGTCAAAAGGATACTCAGTTAAACGCTAATGTAATCACCGCCCTGCAACAAACGGTGTCTTGGGGTAGAGAACAGAACCAACTAGAGGATCATACAGACCGGGTATGGGAGGTCAGTTATAGTCCCGATGGTGAATGGATTGCGACTGCCAGTAATGACCAAACCGTAAAACTTTGGCGTCCAGATGGTACATTAGTTCGTACCCTTACCGGACACACTCAGCAAGTCCGGAGCGTGAGTTTCTCTCCAGATGGGCAAACCCTTGCCAGTGGCAGTTTAGATGGGACGGTTAACCTGTGGAATCGAGAGGGAACCGTGATTAAAACCATCGCCGCCCATGATAATGCAGTCAATAGCGTCAAGTTTAGCCCCGATGGTGAACTCCTCGCCACCGCCAGTGATGATAAAACGGTGAAACTTTGGCAGCCAGATGGCAGGTTGGTGGGTACTCTAGAAGGACATCAGGGTCAAGTTTATGGCGTGAGTTTCTCTCCAGATGGTGAAACCTTGGCGACGGCAAGTTGGGATGGTACGGTAAAGCTTTGGACGCTAGAGGGTGAAGAACTGTTAACCCTGACGGGTCATGACGCTGGCGTTACCGGGGTTAGTTTTAGTCCAGATGGGCAAATTATTGCTTCAAGTAGTGCAGACAATACGATCAAACTCTGGAGTCAAGAGGGTAGCCTGATCACCACTCTCACGGGACATGAAAACCTGATCAATGGCGTGGTTTGGAGTCCAGATGGGCAAACTCTTGTCTCCAGTAGTGATGACCAAACCCTGAAACTCTGGAGTTTAGATGTAGAGACGTTGCATGCAACGTCTCTACAACAGACGCTGACTGGACATCAAGGTGCGGTTTATGGGATGAGTTTTAGTCCAGATGGGCAGACTTTGGCTTCGGCGAGTTTAGATAAGACGGTGAAATTGTGGCAACTGGGTGAACGTCAGCTTGTTCATACCCTCAAGGGACATCAGGATGCTGTCAATAGTGTCAGGTTTAGTCCCCAGGGGAATCGTTTGGTATCAGCGAGTTCAGACAAGACGGTGAAACTCTCTTCGAGTGAGGGTAAAGAGTTAGCGACACTGCAAGAGAATCGCGATCGCGTCTATGATGTGAACTTTAGCCCAGACGGCGAGACGATTGCCACGGTGGGTGATGACAAACTGGTACGCTTGTGGAACCAAGAGGGGAAACTCCTGAAGACTTTGCCAGGGGAAGAAAATCTAGAGGATGGACATCGCGATCGCATAAATCGGGTCAGTTTTTCTCCAGATGGTGAAACCATTGCCACGGCGAGTGATGATGGGACAATTAAGTTGTGGAATCCCAATGGAGTGCTACTGAAAACCCTCGATGAACATAATAGTGGCGTCAATGACATCAGTTTCTCCCCCGACGGTGAGATGATGGCTTCAGTTAGTGATGACAAAGCTGTGATTTGGGATAAAACTGGTACAGTACTCTCATCATGGCAGGCTCATGATCAAGCGATCGAAGCCGTGAGTTTTTCTCCTGATGGGGAGACGATTGCCACCGCCAGTGAGGATAAAACGGTGAAACTGTGGAATAAAGACGGCGTTTTGCTAAAAACCCTCGCAGGTCATGATAATCCAGTTTATGCGGTAGCCTTCTCTGCTGACGGTCAAACCATTGCTTCAGGAAGTTTAGACGGAGAGATTAAACTGTGGCAAAGTGATGGCACGTTAATGGTTACCCTTAAAGGGCATCAAGATGAAATCACAGGTCTAAGTTTCCACCCAGATAATCAAATGTTAGCCTCTGCCAGTTTGGATAATACTATCATTTTGTGGAATTTAGAGGACTTTAATCAAACTGTTCTCGATAATCTCCTGGTTCGCAGTTGTGACTGGGTAGGGGATTATCTGAAGACTAACCCCAATGTAACAGAACGCGATCGCGCCCTTTGTGGCAAATAGTTTTAATTCCTACTTAGAGACGGGTTTCACTATTATCCAAATGGGACTAAATCCGCCCCCCTAAAGGGCTGACTTGCTTGGCTTGTGCTTTCAGAAACTTGTGTAAAAGGCGGTATTTCCAGGCTATTTTTACAATCACTTTAACGGCAGTGATATTACCATTGAACGTCTAGATATAGCGCTTCGCGCTGGTGTATTTACACATTAGAGAGGGATGCTTGATCAGGAGGGATTTAGAACACTTGTACTGTAACTACGCGAGAGCGAACTGCTATAACTCGGTGTAGCGTTGCTGGTATATAGCTTGAAGCCGATCCCAGACCTGTTTTGTATACCGTTGGGCTTCTTGCTGAATCAATGACCAGAGAAGGTCTAGGGCTTCTATAGTTGGACAGAAGCGGATCAGGGTACGGCAAGCCGCAATCCATTGTTCGAGATTGCGATAACTCACAAAATAACCGCCCCGTCCTTGGATATGTACCCAAAGAACATTGTGCCATTTTTCCCAGTTGAGGATGCGCTGGGGATCAATGTTCAAGTATTTGGCGATTTGGTTGAGGGTGATGACAAAGGTTTGGGGATTAATACGGTGTCGGATTCGCATCATGGCTATTTTTTGGTTTTCAATAAAGTTTGATTTCCCCCCTTCCCGGGTTGAGAAGGAGGTTAGGGGTTAAGTCTGTTCATTAATCGATACGAAGGCGGCGGTAGAGAACACTCATCACTTCGCCTGGATTCTGCGTGGGTTGGGGCTTACTCCACTCGCTGACGTGGGCGTAGCCGAGGCGATAGAAGGTGTGAATGGTGCTACTGACGCCTTGGGGTGAACTGATGATGATCACTTTGAGAGGGTGTCGGTTGTCTGGCGGGGGCGTAGATGGTAGAGGGGTTGCGGGATTGGGAGTTGGAGAGGAATCGCGGATAAAGTCTTCAGTCATTGGAGTTTACCTTTATTGCTGCATTAGTCGCCTTAATGGTCTACTAATAGCTTATCATAGCGTAGTCCATTAAGGAGTCGTTTACTCGGTTGTGAGCGTTTGCCACAATCAGAGTCATGGGACAAGCAGGCAAAGCCTTGAAAAAGGTTCTGGAAACGTATGAAATTAGTCAATATCGATTAGCGGCAGAATTAGGGATTGGACGCTCTAATGTATACCGTTGGGTAAATGAGGTGAGAGATCCAACGGCTGAAACTGTGAAAGATATTGTGCAAGTGCTGCGGAAGATCAACTCGGCGGCGGCGACGGAGTTTATCCGACTGTATTTGGGTGATGGTTCGGTGGATGGTGAGGAATAGTCATTGGAGGGTTAGAGGTGATCAAAGGTATTCGATCACCATAAAAACTATGGGAAAAGCAGGTGAAGCGCTAAGGCAGGTATTGCAGACGTACAAAATCAGCCAAAATAAATTGGCGGTGACAATGGGGATTGGTCGATCAACGGTTCACTACTGGTATCAAAACACTCAAGATCCTTCCGCTGAGGCAGTTCTGGAAATCAGGAAGGCACTGCGGAAGATTGATCCGGTGGCGGCGCAAGAATTTATTCGGCTGTATTTGGATGAGTCAGATAAGGACTTCTACCCAAGTAATCCGGGTAATAAATAATAGGTTACCTGTTGCAGTATCCGCGATCGCTTGTATCCAGGCACTACCTGTTTCCGGTATATAACGTTTAACTAGGGCGCTGCTATCCAGGAAGTAAGCATTTACCATTCGCCCCGATCCTCTATAATGATTTCAGACAAGGGCTTACCTGGCATAGCTTTCAGTTTTTCTGCCAATTCTTGCCATGTAGCTTCACAGACAGGTTCAACATCACTTCGATGAGGAGGAGGGGTAACCAGTCCAGCCGCCGCTAAGGATTGGCTGATACGTTCAAGTTGAGTTACTGAATCTTCAGGCAAAATCTGAATCTGTACGGTTTGATGTTCTTGCAGGGGCAAGGGAGTTAAGGGGCGCAGCATTCCATTTTCGTAGATAGCGGTAATAGTTTCAGGCATTATAATGAAGTAGAACAGTGGCTATGAATATTTTAGTATTTAGCGTCTGTGCGAGACTGAGAAGCAGTTGTGGGGATTAGGGAAGTGATATCGGGACGGGATAGGTGTGGGGGATAGGGGGAGCAATCACCTTGCTCTCAGCTATCTACAATAATATTTATAAATGTCTTGGACAGCGATATCTTGGCAGATAAGGTTCAGAGCAAGTCAACCCCACTAGCAGCAGTAATTAAAACTCATGGTTCTCTCTCAAACTTAATTAAAATTTATATGACAGCACAAGTAATATCTTCCATAAATATGAAAGGCGGTGTGGGTAAAACTGCATTGACTGTTAATCTTGCCGCATCACTAGCACATAATTATAATAAGCGTATTCTTGTTGTAGACTTAGATCCACAAACAAACGCTACTTTTAGTTTAATTACTAAGGATCATTGGGATAAGTGGATACACTCAAAACTAACTTTAGCTGATTTGATGTCCCAGTCTGAGGAGTTTAATCTTTCCAGAAAAAGACCTAATATTGAAGATGCTATTATTAAAAATGTAGGTGGAAATATTAAAGGTCTTGATTTGATTCCATCACATCTAAGGTTAACCTTTATTGACATAAAACTGGCTATAGTTAGCCATAGAGAGATGATCCTAAAGAAAAATCTAGAAAGTATTTTGAATCAGTATGACTATATACTCTGTGATTGTCCTCCCAATCTCTCTATATCTACACAGAATGGTTTAGCAGCGAGTAATTATTATATAATTCCGGTTTTTCCCGAACCTTTAGCCGCGTTGGGTTTAGGGCTTATTAACAATAAAATTAAAGAGTTAAATGAATATAGGACAGGTGCTGAAATTAAATCATTAGGAATTGTTTTCACTAAGTATGATTTAAGAATTAACGAAACTGAATTATCTGCATCTGAAATTGCTGAAGCAAACTCGGAGGAATATATTTTTAGAACTAAGATACCGGAGAATGTGAAAGTAAAAAGTTCTGTAAGAGAGGCAAAACCTGTAATTCTTTCCTCACCAAGAAGTAGAAGTGCAATAGCTTACAAAGAATTAGCCAAAGAGTTTCTTGATAGAATAGGTAAAGTCTAAAATATTTTAAATTCATAACAAAGCCAAAACTATGAATAAAAAAGAAAAAGAAAATGAAAAAAGCCAATTTGAACAGTTGCAAAAATTAGGAGAAGTTCTTAATATTTTGCAACTGTTAAACCTAGATGAGCTTGAATCTATCACGACTGGTAGCTACTTAGGAAAAGCTGTAGAGTTACTTAAAAATGTACAAAAAAATCTAAATTTAGATGATGAATTAAAAGAAGACGAGGATATAATTGCTGATAATTTAGTTGTATTTCAGGATAAGCTTAAACCTCTGAACCAACCCAATAAAGAGTCAGATTATAAGAAAGTTTTCGTTGATTATCTACAGAAGGTTTTTTCTGATACGGAAGAATTCCCTGACAGAAAGAGTATTATCAAGTTTTTTCAGGAAAACTTTAACCTTGAATGTGAAGCTAGAAAGAGTTCAAGGACTCATTTGATTTCTAAGTTAGCCAGACTACTTCTGGACAAAAATATTTCACGAGAAGAGGTTGGAGAGGCTTTACTAAAAGCAACCAATTTCAAACATGGTTCTTTACTAAAAGAGAAAGAACCAAGTTTTCTCAAAAGCTGGTATGAAGCCATAGAAAGGATGTAAGCATGAACTCACCTGACGAACTAGATTTTGAATCTAAAAAATACTATAAGCAGTTTTTGGAGCAAATTTTTCCTGCGCTTGAGCAGGCTTTCAATAGTACTTTAGAAGACCCAAGAACAAACTTAATAGAACAAGGCTATTGTAAAGCTACTTCGTTCTCATCTTGGCGTCAGATACTATTAATTGATAACGGAGCTAATTGCCATGAGATATATAACGAAATCCAATCTGATTTATCAGCATCAATTTCATCAGCTATTACTGGTAATTACAGATTAGCTTTAATGTCTATTAGAAGTTTTATTGAACTATCTAATTTATTTGCTTACTATTATCATCATCCAGTTGAGTATGATTGGTGGTTAGAAGACAATCATGTAATTAAGTTTTCAGAGCTTAATGAAAAATACTTTAAGAGATATAAGCAACTAGAAGAGTATAAAATTAATACAAATATTTATCGAGAATGGAAAAAAGTATCCAAATATGTACATGCCGAATATAAGTCTTATATGCAGTCTTCTGACACTCTTCCATTTTTACCTCAATATCAAAAAGAAAAATTAGGTCAATGGATAACTCATTTTAAGGCAGCAAATCTTTGGATTAACAAGCTTTTCTATATTATTTTCCAAAAGCTTTATTTTGAAGCTTATAAGAAAATTGAATTGCAGGATTTATGTCAAATTATTAAAGGTAATCTAAATGATATTAATTTATTTTCGTCAGTTCAAAAAGAGTGGTCAAATCAATCATAATATAAATGCTAAGGTTTATCCAGTAAGCTTTAGGTTCCGGTAATTTATTTCATTGCTATACGCATCAGCAATATTATTATAGTCACCCAATCTAAGGGGAGGTTATAAAAGCGAATTTGGTATCAACAAATAAGGTGGGCAATGCCCACCCTACAAATCAACCTTTCACGCAAACCACCTGCTTTAGCGTCGCCACCACCTCCACCAAATCCGCTTGATTATTCATCACCTCATCAATGGGTTTATAAGCGCCGGGAATCTCATCCAAAACCCCGCCATCCTTGCGACATTCAACTCCTTGAGTTTGTGTCACCAAATCATCCAGGGAAAACTGTTTCTTTGCCTTTTTCCGAGACATTAAACGCCCTGCGCCATGGGAACAACTGCAATAACTTTCATGATTCCCTTTCCCCTTGACAATAAACGACTTTGCCCCCATCGAACCTGGTATAATCCCGTAATCTTCCTCACGCGCCCGTACTGCACCCTTGCGCGTGACGTACACATCTTCCCCAAAATGGACTTCTTTCTCGGCATAATTGTGATGGCAATTCACCTCTAACAATGGCTTGATTGGCTTACCTCCCGCCAAATATTTTTCTACAATTGTTTTAAAACGCGCCATCATTACATCGCGATTGTAACGGGCATAATCTTGCGCCCATTGTAAATCTCGCCAGTAAGCGGCAAATTCTGGGGTTCCGGCGATAAAGTACGCTAAATCCGGATCAGGTAAGCGGTTTCCTGCCAGTTTCGCTAATTCCTTCGCCGTGCTAATGTGACACTGCGCCAAGCGATTGCCAATATTACGAGAACCAGAATGTAGCATTAACCACACTGAATCCTCCGTATCGATGCACACCTCAATAAAATGATTTCCGCCACCCAGAGAACCCAACTGCTTCATCGCTTTTCCTTGCACATCCTGCACACCGCGATGTAAGTCTTTGAAATGAGTCCAGCCTTGCCAATTGCTGGCATC
This sequence comes from Coleofasciculus sp. G1-WW12-02, assembly GCF_040219735.1. Classification (NCBI taxonomy): domain Bacteria; kingdom Bacillati; phylum Cyanobacteriota; class Cyanophyceae; order Coleofasciculales; family Coleofasciculaceae; genus Coleofasciculus; species Coleofasciculus sp. G1-WW12-02. The sequence goes on from NZ_JAVJRX010000162.1 coordinate 16,661, forward strand.
TTTTTCTACCTCTTTATTTTGGTTAAATCCCAGAGGAATGGCTGCTTCGATATCTAAGCGAATTTTCTTTAGTTTCCCCTCTAGTTGTTCAGCCACAAATGGCGTTTTAATCGCTGCCATCCCACACCCAATATCAACTCCTACCGCCGCCGGAATTACGGCGTCTTTGGTGGCAAGAACCGACCCAACTAATGCCCCTTTGCCTAGGTGAACATCTGGCATCAACGCCACATGTTTAAACACAAAAGGTAAGGATGCCACATTTTTTGCCATCTTGGTTTCCTCATGACTTAAATCATGATTCGCCCAGGATAAAACGGGCTTATCTGTGGACAGTTTCAGTTGTTCGTAAGGCATAAATATGCGCCTCTAGCGCTAAATAACATCAATATACTACAATTATAATACAAAAAGATTTCGTTGAGGAGATGAACTTATTGGGGGATGGCAACGTCAAGGCATCCACTGTAATGTAACATCTGATACGCACTGCATTTTAACTCTTATGAAGCGTTCTCGACGTGTATCTGCCAGAAAATCTTTGGTTTGCTTGTCTTTTAGCCTAATTTCTCTACTATCCCTCATCCCAGTTGCCCGTAGCGCCCCCGATCGCACTCCTGATCAAACCGTCACCTGTGAAATCTTGGTGGTTGGCGGTGGATTAGCAGGTGCGGCGACAGCCTATGAAGGGTTACTTGCTGGGCGAACGGTTTGTTTGACCGAGATTACCGACTGGGTAGGAGGACAGATTTCTGCCCAGGGAACCTCTGCATTGGATGAACGCCCTACTCAGCGATCGCGTCTTTTCTATTCTCGCGGTTATTTGGAACTGCGGGAACGGATTAGACGCAAATACGGGGAACTGAATCCGGGGGATTGTTGGGTGAGTGAATCCTGTTTTATTCCCAGTGACGCCCATGCTATCCTCTTGGATATGTTGCGGGATGCAGCCAAACGGGGGAAAGGGACACTGAAGTGGTTTCCCTCCACGGTGATCAAGGAACTCGACTATAACCCTACCGGAAACTTGATTAAAAGCGCCATTGCCATTCAGCATGAACCTGCTGCTGATGCACCCCCCCTGAACACATTTCCCTTATCGCAAACGATTGAAGATTGGTATCAGTACCAAGATTCCCCCCGCTTTGACAAAACCATTATCCGCTTCACTCCCCAAAACCCATCATCTGGAAACGCCCCAGACTGGTATGTTGTGGACGCTACAGAAACCGGGGAACTGATTGGGTTAACGAATGTCCCCTACCGTTTAGGAATTGACCCCCGTTCCCATCTCGAACCCTCCTCTTCCAGCGTCACCGGGAATCCCTATTGCACTCAGGGGTTTACCTATACCTTTGCCATGGAAGCCACGCAGGAACCGCAAACCCATGAAATGCCACCCTTTTACCCTCAATACGAACCTTATTATAGTTATGAATTACCGCGATTAGCCGACTTTGGCTTAGTGTTTACCTATCGGCGGATTTGGAGTCCTAAAAAAGGTGAACCAGAGAAATTTGGCGGAATTTCGTTTACTGCGCCCACCGTCGGGGATATCTCCATGCAAAACTGGACGTGGGGGAATGACTACCGTCCGGGTACCGAGGCTGATAACCTCGTGTATACTCCTGAGCAATTGCAACAGACGGGACAGTTAGCACCGGGCGGCTGGCTGGGTGGCTTGCGAACCGAAAGTTTACGCAAGGCGGAGGAACTCTCGCGAGGGTATTTCTATTGGTTAGTGGCGGGAAATACGGACTCCCAACTCGGTGATGGCGTGAAGGAACCCCATCCTAGTTATCGTTATTTATCGGGTAAGACGTCTCCCATGGGAACAGTGCATGGGTTATCTAAGTATCCTTATATGCGGGAAGGACGGCGGATTATTGGACGCCCTGCGTTTGGGTATCCGGAGGGGTTTACGATTTGGGAAATTGATATGTCTCGCCGCAATTACCGGGAAGATTATTACCGTCAAACCTTATCCCCCAAAATGTATCGCCAGTTGTGGACGGCTTTGGCGGGACGAGAAGCGATTTCGGTGATTCAGGGTGAGGTATCGCCGGATGAGGTGAATCGACGCACTCGTTCGACAATCTATCCCGATTCTTTGGGAATTGGACATTATGCGATTGATTTTCACCCCTGTATGAGTTTCTCTCCCCCAGAAGCGCCGGGAAATACGGAACGGGAGGGGGAACGCCAAGGGGCGGGTCAAGCCTATCCGTTTCAAATTCCCCTGCGGGCGATGATTCCGCAAAAGATTGACAATATGTTGGTGGCGGGAAAAAGTATTGCCACGAGTCATATTGCAGCGGCGGCGTATCGGGTGCATTCCTTTGAATGGTCATCGGGTGCAGGGGCGGGAACAACGGCGGCGTTTGCGTTGGAGAAGGGGATTGCACCGTTTGAATTGGTGGATGGACTTCCGCCTTATGATCCGCAGTTGCAGGTGTTGCGGCGGCGGTTAGAACGGAATAATAATCCGACGGCGTTTCCGGATACGTCGATTTTTAATCAAGATTGGGAGGCTTGGCGTTAGAGGAAACGTGCGATCGCGCTGTTTGTAGTAGCCTGTTTGTAGTAGCCACTTTAGTGGCTGTTTGTGCCTTGAGCCAACAGCCTGTAAACCCCTATTGCTCAAACTTCAAGCGGGGTAGACAGATAGTGTGCGATCGCGTCAGTCAGCAACGGATTATCTAGCGGCGGGATTACACCCGTTTCCCATATTATTGGCAATCAATCAATTAACTGTAGGAGTACTTATGCGTGTGGGGAATTCCGCGAGATAAGCTGTTTTACATTTAAACCTTAATTTAAATATTGGCGTAATCCTTGCAGTGCGACTAAGCTTCTCGCTACTCATACCCAATTTAAATGCGTGACAGCTTAAGTTAAAGTTGTTATTATATTCAGCATCGCCACTCCGAGAATCCCTACGCCGATTTTACATCTTATATTTTTCATCTAACAGCAGTGAAAATGGAAAATTTTAGCTTAACGTTAGAACAAACGAAAGTCATGTATAGCCTAGAGTACCATTTAGTACTCGATGATATAGACAATGAAAGTAACCCTAGAAAAAAGTCCTTAAAAAGAGAGTGGTTATTGAACTGGAAAAATTCAATAGAATCCCTTCATAAAAATCAGAATCAAAGCTCCTTCTGTTTAATTACATTTTTCCCAAATTTAGAAAAAGAGATAGACAAACTCAATAGCGAACCAGGTAGTAGCTTTGACAAGAAAAATATTTTATTAGAAATAAGTTTATTTCACCCCTACCAAAAATTAGGAATAAACAACGATAACAAATTTAAAGAATTAAAAATAGCAGACAGAGAAAAAACAACTAAAAAACTAGAATTTTTCGCGAGTAAACTGGGTTTATCGACAGACTGCGTTAAACGCTTTACAGAAAATTACCAGAAAGCCATTAATGGAATCAGTGGGCGTTTTGTAAAGACACTCATGGGTGGTTTTATCGGTACAGCCATTTTAGCAGTAGCAGCGGCTTTTTTCACACCGGCTATCGCCATATTTCTCGCGCCTATACTGGCACCAGGTCTTTCAGGAGCAGCAGCCGTATCAGCAGTTTTAGCCTTTCTTGGTGGTGGAGCTATTGCCGTCGGTGGTTTTGGAATGGCAGGTGGTTTTGCTGTTCTTGTAGCTGGTGGAGCTATCCTTGGCGGTAGTGCCGGTGCAACCGTTGGTACTTTATTTGCTCAATCTCCTGATATTGCGTTAAACCAAGCAGCGAAGTTAGAAGTTGTAATGAAGGAGATTATTTTTATCCAAAAGGATATACGCTTGGCGCAAGAAATAATTAAGGAGCAACGACAAGCCATACGATCTTTGGAAGATAAAATAGATGAGTTAGTTTTAAATAAAGAGAAAAACCAAAAAGACATTGAAAACTTAAAAAAGGCTATTGAATACCTAAATAAAGCATTAGAAAGGAATCAAAATTTACTTTGATAAAATGTTCACGAATAGGTAATTGATGTCAAGCTCATTTTTTTATCGAGCAATCTTCCTCAATGGCTAATCCTTATTAAAGGAAAGTACGATAATGGTCAAAGCAGTAACTAGAGATAGGACTCCTGAAAAAGTAATGCGTAATCGAATTAAAATCAGTCAAGAATGGAAAGAAATCCAAGACATCAACATTAGACATTTTGACTAATTGATAGGTCTTGCCGCAATTACCGGGAGGACGATTCAGGCAGTGCGATCGCGTTCCACTGTAGAATGAAGATACTACCGGACTTGAAATTAGGTATAATTTAAAATTTCTTGTTCACCTGTTCAGGGGGCAATCAATCATGTCAATGGCTTTCCCGGCAGACAATAACGATCAATTACCGAGGCTAGAGCAAGCAGAAATTGAACAGTATCTTGCCAGTGGCATATTTCATGGCATTGGCAAGAAGACAGCCGCTTTGCTGGCGGCATATTTTGGCTCTGATACCCTGGAGGTTCTGGAGTTCTCACCCCAGAAACTCAAACTAATTCCTGGCTTATACCCATCTCGGATTAATGTCATCCTCTCAGCTTGGGAGAAAAGCAAGAGTAATCCTGTTCGAGGCACTCAAGCTTGGTTGCTGGGGATGGGGATATCTTTGGGGTTAACCCTAAAACTGACAGACTACTATGAGCAGAATACAGCCTCTGTCCTCAAAACCAACCCTTATCAGATTATTGATGATCTTGACGGCATTGGATTTAAGATAGCTGATAGTTTAGCGCTAAAGTTGGGGATGCCTCCTGATAGTCCCCGGCGCTATGAGCAAGGGATTCTTCAAACCTTACAAGATGCCAGAAATCAGGGACATTGTTTCCTCCCCAGCTCCGAACTCACCGAAGCAGCACTGGGGTTATTAAGTTGTCCGGATCATACACCGAATCCCCGGTTACTTAATCAGGTATTAGAGAATGCGCTCGCCCAAAAAGTTGTAGTTGAGGGACGGTTATCCGAGTCCCTCTATTTAAAACTAATTTATCGGGCTGAGGTTAATGTCGCCCGATTGATTCTTTATTTTGCCTCTCGCCGACAACTGTCTATTGAGCCGTTGGAGGAGTGGTTACAACAACGAGAAGCAGAAGCATGGCGCTCATCTGGGGTGCTTGATATAGAACAGCGACAGGCACTGTTAAGATCCTATGCCCAACCCATTAGCATTATTACGGGGGGTGCAGGGCGAGGGAAAACCCATATTTTGAAGTATTTGATCGATTGGCTGACTCAGTGTAGATTCAAGGTGGCTTTAGCGGCACCTACGGGAAAGGCAGCAACCCGAATGAAGAACGCCACGGGGTTAGATGCCCAAACGATTCATCGTCTACTTCAGTGGCGAGGGCACGGTCAAAGGTTTGAGTTTAATCAGGAAAACCCCTTGCAGATTGATTGGTTAATTATCGACGAATTTAGTATGGTCGATATTTTCCTGTTTAATTCTCTCTTAAAAGCATTAAAACCCCATACGAGAATTGTGTTGGTTGGGGATCACAATCAGCTTCCTAGTGTGGGCGCGGGAATGGTGCTGCGCGACTTGCTGATATCTGAGGTTGTACCCTGTTCTCGCCTGAAAAAGATTTACCGCCAACGGGAAGAAAGTCCAATTATCTATGCGGCAGAAGATGTGATTAGTGGCGTGGTTCCTGATTTGGAAAAGTTTTACTCGCCTCAACAATGGCAACAGGTTTCTGATTGTGCCATACTCTGTCGCCACACCCCTGAAGAAATTGCCGATACTATTGTTGAGCTAGTGGCACAGATGCAGCGTGATCAGGTTGATTTAAAAAATCAAGTGATGGTTCTTGCGCCACAGAAGAAAGGTGGGGTTGGAGTTCACGCTTTAAATCAACGATTGCAGCCTCTGTTTAACCCGAAACAACCGGAACAGCCAGAAGTTCAAACTGGGGACGTGGTGTATCGAGTTGGCGATCGCGTGATTCAATTGAAGAATAGATATGATACAAGACCGGCAGTGATGAATGGCGAGGGGGGTTGGGTGATTGAGGTTCAAACCAAATCCCAGCCAGAATGGGTTAAGGTTGCATTTGAAGGCGGCGCGGTTGTTGATTATTTCCCTGGCATTTTTCAGCAGATTATGCATTCTTTTTGCCTAACTTGTCATAAGGCTCAGGGGAGTGAATTCCAGTATGTAATCATGCCTCTGTCCTATTCAAACCAACGGATGCTTTCTCGGCAACTTCTCTACACCACGATGACTCGTGCTAGCTATGGAGGATTTATCGCCGTTGGTAGACCCGATATGTTAAGGTTTGCTGTTAATGTCGATAAACCACTGCGCCGATATACCCAGTTGCCTTTGTTACTATCTGAGTCTTATCAAAGTTTAATGGATACAGTTAATCAAGTGAGAACTACCCAATCTCCAGCAGCGCAAAATCAACGGTGTGTTAGCGTTGCCATGCGACTCCGTGAACTCAATATTGATGCGACTAAAGGGGAAAAGACTTCGATTGGATCATTGGCGCTCCAGCTTTATCAATCCCAGTATGGGCGCCGCCCATCAAAGCGTCTAGAAGTGATAGAACCTGGACAAAAGTTTAAAACCTATCACTATGAAACCGAAGCCATCGAACTGCTAGATCGGGCGATTAAAACTATTATGAAACGCGATCGCGATTAACCTGGGCTAGAGATTTAATTAGAGCTTGCTGCACAACTGCAAAACCCTTAGCTATCAAGGCTTTGAGTGGCATAGACATTGGATCATCTTCAAGGAAATAGGATAAAACCCTTTCATCCCAAATCTGCCTTTATTACCCCCTTTTGCCACGGCGATTGAAATCGCTGCTACACAAACAAAGTCCGCCTGCGCGGACTGGGTTATAACGGGGATAGCTAACCCGGATTTTTTATCATACCCTTGCACCGCTATCAGCGAAAATGTAGATTACGCTTCAATGACAACTCGTAAATTGCCGCGTTTTCGCACAACTCGACAGGCAGTTGCTCCACTAGAGCGCTCAAATTCTAAATCTAATACCGTCTGCCCAATTTTTAGGTTTTGTAGTGATAGATACTGGACGGATTCAGGAAGCGTGGGATGAACAATTCGGAGGCAATTCCTGGGCGTATCGGGTATCAAGTTCACCATCACCTGGAGGAGTTGGAAAATCGTCCCCGTTGCCCAAGCTTGGGGTGAACAAGCCACAGGATATCGCACGGGGGTGCTATCGGGGGTGCGTTCATAGCCACAGAAGAGTTCGGGTGGACGATAATAGGGTTGTTGGATGGTCATGTCGATAATCCCTTGAGCCACTTCCAATGCCTGATCCACCAGTCCTAGCGATCGCAATCCGGCAATAATCATTCCATTATCGTGATGCCATACTGATCCGAGGTGATAGCCCATGGGATTATACGCGGGAGAGAAGCTACTTAAGGTGCGAATTCCCCAGCCACTAAACATATCCGGCTCTTGCAATCGTTCGGCGACATTGTGTGCCTTGTCTTTTGATAAAATATCTAATCCTAGACAATGCCCCGGATTGGATGTGATACTATCTACAGGTTTTCCCTCACCATCCAATGCCAAAGCACAGTAGCCGCGATAGGGAAGCCAAAAGTCCCGATTAAAGCGGGTTTTCAGGTCTTGGGCTTCCTCATGCCAACGTTCTGCCAAATCGAACCGCTTTTTGCTACGCGCAAGCTGACTTAAGCGCATCTTCGCCGCATAAACATATCCTTGCACTTCCGCCAGAGTAATCGCCCCCTCGGCTAACTTCCCTTTGGCATCAACAATACAGTCTCCTGAGTCTTTCCATCCCTGATTCCGAAGTCCACCTTTAGACTTGCATTCATAGCTGATATAGCCCGTCTGCTGACAACGGCGATCAATCCAATCCATCGCCGCTAAAGCATTATCCCATAACTGATCCAACAGTTCCTGATCATAAGTCCAGGCATAATAATCAGCATAGAGCATCAACCACAGGGGCGTGGCATCGACTGTACCATAATAAGGCGTGTGGGGGAGTTCGCCACAACGAGCCATTTCACCCAGACGCAACTCATGGAGTATCTTACCTGGTTCTTCTTCCCGCCACTCGTCCTCAACTTTACCCTGATACTCCGCCAGGGTAATTAGCGTTTGACGCGCAATCCCCGGATCGAGGATCAGCGTTTGGGTTGCAGCAATCAGGGAATCCCGTCCAAATAACGTGGAAAACCAGGGAATTCCAGCACAGAGAATCTTACCTTTACCAAAGGTTTGACCTAAAAGATAGATATCCTGTTCAGCGCGTTCAATAATCTGGTTTAAGACTCGATTATCCGTGCGAATCCGAGTCACCCCTTCTCGCCAATCCCGCTCCTCCATCGCCTCCGCCGCGATCGCTTGTTTTAGGGTTGTCGGCGCGTTCACCACAGAAGCTGGACGATTGTCAACAAAGGGCTGTAAGCGATACCCAAATTTATGGGTTTCGTGAGAATTCAATTCCAACCGCCAAATTGCCGTATATCCCCTAAATTCATCAGGCTGACGGTGATAAAACTGAATTCGAGACTCCATCAACACCTGATCCAATCCCTGATAGGCTAAGGTAAGTTCGCCCGTTTCCTCAACCAAGGATTTTATATCGCAGTCCAAAGCATTATCCTCTTGAGGGATAACCTGTCGCATTAAAGTCCCTATCTGCTGACGGAGATAACCGCGAATTTGGAATAGATCGGCAAAATCGGCATCAAAACTTAAACTGAGCTCAAAGCTAACGGCTTGGGTGCTGTAGTTGGTAATCTTCAGGTCTTCAAACAGTCCACCCTGTAGTACAATATCGCGTTGAATGCCAATCGTTTCCGCCGGAATACGTCCCTCAACATAAGGATTCGCACAGAGAACCGAAAGGGCAAAACCCCGTCCGGCTGTACTGCTGAGTAAAATGGGAGAGAGTCCCTCAATCTGTAAATCTAGGTGACTGAGAAACCGACTATCTTGACAAAATAACCCCAAGCTTTTGTCCGATTCGTCATCAAGACATCCGGCAATATTGCCTAGGGGATCAGTAATCAAGAATAGGTCGTCATCTTTCATCGTAAGTGTCGATTGGAGTCGTTTTGTCGTCCTGCATTGCAACTCTGGAATCGGCACTTGTTCAGCAGGCGCAAAGGTTCTACCGTTGAGTTCCAGGATAGTTAGAGCTGTTGCTGTTTTGTCGTTCCGGGTATCTGTATCAGACATAATTGAAAACCTCAATATCAAATATCAAATGTTAAACATCACCCATCCGTCTTCGTATTTTTAGGGGTTCGTAGGGGCTCTCGCATTCGCGCCCAAATTTTTCGGTTGTACCGTTTAATTATCATCGCGAAGGCTTCGCCCAGTCAACGGGCAAATATGACGCTAAATCATAGATTTTGGTGTGGGCTGATTAGGTGAGGGGCGGGTTTAGTCAAATTTAGGAAAAGTGCCAAACATTTATCTGTAAAACCCGCCCCTACAGATTGTTTCCTTCTGCGACTTCTACCTTAAGAAACTTGCATCAATTCCTCCTCGACATCAACAGTCGATTGACTCAATCCCTCTGAAGGAACGTACAAGATGCAAGGATTTTGCATATCTGGCACAATTGTACTCAGAGAACCCGCTAATCGGCGACGGTAGATATCACTCAGATGCGCCGCCACCCGATTCCAACTCAATGCAGAGGCTGTCACATCCGTTGTCTGTCGTTTTAATCGTTGCGCCAACAACTCATCTACTAAAACTCGATGGATAGCTTCAGCGAATGCCGCTGCATCCCCTGCAGGGACTAACAAACCCATTTCCCCTGGTACAATGGTAAAGCGTAATCCGTCCACATCCGAGGCGACAATGGGTATCTTATACGCCAGTGCCGCGATCGCAGCTGATCCAAACGGCTCATATCGACTGGGAATAATGCAGACATCGGCGGCGGTGTAGTAGAGCCAGTGTTGATCTGAGGGAACAGATTCAATCAGAATAACCTGTTGCTCTAGCTCAAATTGGTGAATCCATTGCTCAACTCGCTCTCTAGCCTGGGGATTCTGATCAGGACTGACAATCAAGCAACGCAGTGAATTTATCGTCTCTGCTGATGTGCGATCGCGGTATAATTTCAGCGCGGTTATCAGTGTATCAATCCCTTGGCTGGTATCAAGCGTACCCACATACAGCAAGACCTGTTCATTGGCACAAAGCCCCAATTTCGCTTTCGCCTCTGACTTGGACATCCTGGGAGATGGTTGGGCGCTAAAGCACCAATCTGGGGACATGAGAATCACTTGATCGACTTCTGGTGTGATCCGATTCTTGCTAATCCCATGATTTTGATCCACTGAACGGATCTTACTGCCTTGCGGCTTATCCGTTAACCAATTAGTGTGGATTAATTGAATTGCTGTCGATTCTTTTAATTTTAACCCCACTTGAGCCGATAGCCAATCCTGGGTATGAATCAGAGGATAGTGGGTTCCTTCTTTGGCTTGAAACGCTTGAAATGCTTTTGCAAATTCAGGCAAGTATTCAGGGAATTGATCGCGACTTAGCGGCTTTTCCCCATTCACTGTCAAGCGGATGATGCGACAGTGAGGTGCACTCCATTCAATCTTCGGTTGCTCAGGATGAGTTTGCGGAGTAAACCAATCGATTTGCCAGCCGAGTTTTGTCAGTGCTTGGCTAAGCTGATGAACAGGTGTTAGGCGTTTATTTTGTCCATCTTGACACGGTTGATGGACAACATCCTGACCCATGGAAAGCAAAGCCAGGGGTTGTCTATGAACGGTTTTGTTCATGATTCACCTCATTCTATTTTATCTTATCTCTTCTGTCGGGTGCAGAAGGTTTAACCTATGTCTTGAAACCTTCTGCCTTCTGCCTTCTGCCTTCTATAAACTTAGCTAGCTAGAAGCGTGGGGACGTGCAGATGACCATTGTGAGCAAACCGTTCGGCGAGAATTTGGTTGTAGACGGCTTCGTATCCATCAACCATGTGTTTCACTGCGAAGTTGGTTTCAACATGTTCCCGACAGGCGTGTCGATTCAGTTGAGGTATTTTCGCGATCGCATCCACGCATTCATCGACTGTATCGCAGAGGAACCCTGTCTTTCCGTGAACGATAATTTCTGGGGCTGAACCTAATGCCATGGCAATCACCGGAGTGCCAGATGCCATAGATTCAATCATCACCAGTCCAAAGGGTTCGCGCCAGGTAATCGGGAATAGCGTCGCTACCGCACCTCCCATCAATTCATTTTTCTTTTCGTGATTGGCTTCACCCAAAAACTCAATTTGTTTACCATCAATTAAAGGTTCCACTTCCGCCTCAAAAAAGGCTCGATCTTGGGGATCAACCTTACCCGCTATTTTCAAATGCCATCCGGAACGCTTGGCAATTTCAATCGCTAACTTGGGTCCTTTTTCCGGGGATATGCGCCCAACAAACGCCAGATAGGGCGGCTGTTTGGGCTGAGAGTAAAACGTAAACCGTTCGGGTGCGATCGCGTTATAAACCGTTGCTACATAATTCAGTCCCAACTCAGGGCGCTGCTGGGAATTGGAGATGCTGACAAAATGTTGTTGACGATGCTTGGTAAAAAACTGCTCAACTAATGGCGAAAATGTACCATGAATCGTATGCACAACTGGCGTTTTTGTCAAGTTCGTGTATGGAAGCGCCGGGTAATCTACATGAGCATGAATCACATCAAATTCATTAGCTCGTTCAAAAACTTTGCTCAACTGCATCTGCTCATAAATGGCGTATTCTTGATGCGTTACGTCGAGAGAACGCAAGGCTTTTTTACATCCTGGTTCCAACCTTGCCAGTGTCTCTGAATCACCGGATGCAAACAATGTTACCTCATGACCCCGACGGAGGAGTTCATCAGTGAGTAAACTCACCACTAATTCTGTACCACCATAAGCTGGGGGAGGTACACGTTCCCACAACGGTGCAATTTGAGCAATCCGCATTTTGAAAATTTCCATTAAATTCCCATTTAAAGTGAGATGGAATGAAGAAACGTTAGTAATTTGGGGTTAATTAACGTGGCGCTGGTCACTTCAACAAGGGTTATCTTCGGATTCGCGACCTTGTTTGTTACAGGTGTATAGAGCAAATTATACCAAATTTTACTCAGGGGGAGCTAGTTTTGCCAATTCGTGAACTCTACCCCTGACAGGTAGGGAAAACCGTATCAGTAACCGTTACATTGTCGATAGAACAGCTAAAGCTTTGACGCCTAAACCCACTCCCACTACGGGATTAGGTGTTGTTCACTATCCCGATTAACTGAGTCCCATTCCCCGCCCCGACAATAGGTTGATTGCCATTACAACCCACTCATAATTCTACCATCCTTCGCTCGCATATAAAGCACAGGTGTGGCAAAATCAGGCTTATCTAATCCGACTTCCATGGAAATAGCATTACGGGTAGTCTGAATCGCCCCATCTAGTGTCCAACCGAGGGCGAGGGTACGATAAAATTCATCGGCAAATAGTTTGGCTGTGGTGTCGAGAATCGAATATTGCATGGCGATAACTCCAGGGATACCACGCCGCACTAAATTGGGGGCAATTCCGGCAAAAACCTGGTGGGAAGATACGGCTGCACCTTCACAGGAATTTAGCACGGCTAACCCTAGATTACGGTTACCTAAGAAAAAGTTAGCAAAGGTTTCATCATTGACAAGTTTGGAATTATTATCTTGATCAACTAGGGCAATATATCCCTGATTATTGTTCAGCGATGTAGGTATTTGTCTGATTGGGGATGGGGTAGCAGAGTTTGAACCGGATCATTAATTGCTTTCCTTCTAAAATTTCTGGGGGGATGGGGAGTGGATTACCACGTAAATCTAGTTTTTTTAGGTTGGGCAGTTGTTGAATTTCCGGCGGCAGTTCTTGAATATCATTGCCGCCCAAGTAAAGGTCTTGCAAGCGAGTAAGTCGAACGATTTCGGGTGGCAGTTCTTGGATATTATTTAAGCTGATGTCAAGGTATTCCAGAGAGGTTAGTTGAAGGATTTGGTCGGGCAGTGCTTGGATATAATTGCCGCTAAGGGCAAACCATTGCAGGGAACTTAGTTGACCAATTTTCACTGGTAGTTCTTGAAGCTGATTGTCTTTGAGGTTAAGCCATTGCAAAGAGGTTAGTTTACCAATGTCCGGCGGTAGCACGGTTAAATTATTGTCAGAGAGGTCAAGTTCCGTCCATTCTTCCCGCGCCGCTTGTTCAATGAGTTGGAGTAGTTCGTCCTCTGTCATCAGCCCGTCTTGAATCCTCTTTTCCTACTGTAGCCGTTGGGGAAGCTGGGGAAGCTGGGGAAGCTGGAAGATGATAGGTTTTGGCTTGGGTCTTAGGAATGTGCCAAGGAGAGAGCGATCGCACCTTACTTTTCCCCCTCATCCCCTCACCCCAACTCCATCCCCCCTGGTGGGGAGAAGGGAAACCATCACTCTCACGTTAGCTATGTTTGTTTCCACCACCCTCCTGATATAAAGAAAACTTTTAGACTTCACGCTTACGTTTTAATATTCTAAAGCGAATCCGATTTAGGAGGGGCAGAAAATGTCACAGGCAAATCCTGACTTGCTCTGGGTTTGAGGATGTAGTATCATAATTTTAAATGCTGTATTGTGTTCTTTTTATAGCCAATTTTTTACTTAAAACCCTTAGATAGCTTGATCCGGCGTTATTTATTTCTCCCTAGCGTCAGAAAAGCTTAAATACTACAACTATATTGCATAACCCAATTTACTAGACGCATTCAGCAGTAGATTTGACAAAAAAGCCAATTCATGCATCTACTGTCTGCTTCAAAACAGACAACAGGTGGAATCGGGATACAATGATCCACCTGTGAGAGGAAGTGCGATCGCAGGTTCATGACCCCAACAACCCCACTTAAAATCGAGCCAACTGCTGGAAAATCCTCAGCACCGTATATAAATCATTACCCGGATTCAGCAATGAAAATAACCGAGATAACCCGTACTGGGGCGACTCCCCAGGAACCAATTTGATAAAAATAAAACTTCCGCCTGTAGTAATCATGCCAAAACTCGGCTGTTCCCGATCAGGATTTGCCAACATATAAGACAGGATTTGTGCCAATCCAGCTTCAATCGAAAACTCCACTTGTTTGGATTCAATCACCATCACCCAAAAGGTATCTTTTAATACCAAAACATCCAGAGTTCCGGTAACCATTGTCTGTTCATCTTCTGTGGTAATCTTCACCGACTTTTCCGCTTTGACATGAAAAGGGGCTAAGTAAAATCCCCCAATAAACAGCAAGGGGTCAAGAATTGCCATTCTCACCACACCTTCGAGCATGGGGGGATAATTGAGCAAGTTAAAATATCCCGCTTTCACCTGATCCAGTTGTTGCTTTTGTAAATCAGTAATTTCTGGCAGATTCCCTTGCCACTCTGGAAAAAATTGCGGATCATGGGTAAGTTGCAGACCAAAATTAGTCCTTAGTTCTCGCAGGGTAACATCTCTGGATTGAATCGTTTGAACCATCTGTCTTTCCCCCTACTTAGTAGCCTAATCTTATCCATTGGTATCCTGCGATCGCGAATTGGTTTGAGACGGGGCGATTGAAAACGTTTTATGTAGGGGCGGGTTTGACGATTAGCGTTTTTGACCTCACCCATAAGCAACTAAACCCGCCCCGACCAAGTTCTAAATTTTCTCCCCTCCACCCTTGTGCACCTGTGCCCCTCTGCTTCATCGCGTCCCACTCAACTTCCGCCCTAACCGACGCAATCCCCCCATAGCTCCTACCAACTCCGGATACACCGGCACCAATGGGGACTTCTCCCGACTAAACCGCACCGCCAACGTGCGAATCAAGGTCAAGATTTCCGGGCGTTCAATCTCCGCGATCGGCAATTGCAATAACGCCTCCAATGTCTGCGGTGTACCAATCCGACTTAATGCCATTGCCCCTTGCTCCCGGACAAACCAATCCTGATCCTTGAGCAAGGGCATTAATGACTGCAGGGCGGGTGCAGTACCTATACGTCCCAAGGCTGTCGCCGTTGCACCTCGGATATCGCCATCGCTATCTTTTAATAGGGGAATTAATGCCTGTAGCGCCGTTGGAGTCCCAATTCTGCCCAATGACTCAATCCCCTGTTTTCGCACCCGTTTATCCTGATCTTCCAACACAGGGATTAACGCCGTTAACCCGGGGGTTGTTCCCATCCGCCCTAACGCCGCCGCTGCTTCCTGACGCACCACCGGATCAGTATCCTCTAACGCCGGAATTAACACCTCTAACGTCTGGGGATTCCCCGATCGCGCCAAAGCCTCAGCCGCTTCTTCCCGTACCACTGGATCAGCATCTTGCAGCGCCGGAATTAACGCCTCTAATGTTTCCCTTGTCGCAATTTTCCCCAATACCATCGCCGCTTCTTGGCGAATCTGATTCTGGGGATGATTCAAAGCCTGGATTAACGCCTGCACTACTGTCGGATTTTCCAGATGAATCGCGCCACTGGCTTGCCAACGGACAAAGCTATCCGGGTGATTGAGCACCTTAACCAATTCCTGCAGGGCTTCTGGTGTACCAATCTGCGCCAATGCCATCGCCGCTTCCCCCCGCACATAACTATCATGATCATGGAGGGCAACAATTAACGCCTGTATCGCCGCCGATGTGCCAATCCGCCCCATCGCCGCAGCGGCTTCACCCCGAACCACGGTATCCTCATCCCGCAGGGCGGGGATTAAAGCTTTCACGGTTTCGGCATCGCCAATATAGCCCAAGGCGGTAGCGGCTTCCCCGCGCACATACCAAGGTCCGTTATTCAGGGCTTTAATTAACGTGGCGACGGCTGGGGGAGTGCCAATTTGACCCAAGGCGGCAATTAACGCGGCGACGAAATCCTTGCGGGTATAATAGTGTTTCTCATCCAGTTCTTGCTGTAACTTTTGTGCCATCTGGGAATTGGTTTGCCCCAAGGCGACAACGGTGGAAGCAATGAAGCCAACGAAGGGGTAATGATGCCACAACTCATAAATGTGGTCAATGATCTCAGTAATTAGGGGATGAGACAATTGATCACATTCGGCGATCGCACGTCCAGTTAACAGTAATAGGGTGGAGAAGATATCATCTTTTTCCTGAACAATGCACTCGAGTAAGGGAATCGGATCATCCATCAATCCCGCCAGTAACGTGATACTTTGATGCCAGTCATACTCCCACAAATGGGCTTTCACCAACGCCATCCCCTGACTGGGATTCTCTTGAATCTGCCGTCGTAAATAACAGGCGGTTAAATAATCCTGAGTAATCCGGTGAATAAACACATAACGATCGCCTTGTTGGGTCAATCGATGCAGAATCCCCTGTTCTCCAGATAATTGTACTAGAAGTTGGGCGGGGGTTTGTTGGCTTAAGGGCTCTAACCCCTGATCCTGGGCGAGGGCGTTGGCGATTTCCTGTTTCAATTCCTGGGAATCAAACACATCTTGCCCTTTACAGGTCAACTGATAAGCCAAGTCTTCCAATAAGCGGATTTTCATTCCACTCTCTTGCGCCCGATGGTGCGTCCATTGACTCAGGAGATACTCGACGGTTTTCTGATAAATTTGACCACGACGGGCGGGTAATGTCAGGACTTGCTCATAATATAAGCTGCACAGTAAATAAAGTAATCGGGGATTTTGTGCCAAGCCGCGCAGTTGGGGATTTTGTCGCAGTTGTTCAATTAAGCTAGCCGCAGAAATCCCGTCCTTTTCTGAATCCGTGCCATGTTTAAACCAGGTATGAATAAACCGTTCAATCTGGGGTTGACTCAAGGGAATGATTTCGACTTCCTTTGCCCCATTAATAAACGCGCCGCCATACCCGACTATCCGCGAGGTACAAATAATCGGACAGGGATGGGTTTCCAGGAATTGGTTGAGTTTAGCGGCTAAAGCATTGCGATCGCGTTTGGGAACTTCATCTAAGGCATTGAACAACAACAGACATTTCCCCTGACGCAATTTCGCCTCTAACCAGGGTTGAATATCTACCCAGGTTGTGGGATAATCGCGTTGAACTAGGGATGCGATCGCGACCGTAATATCATCAGCGGTTTCATCCAAATCCACTAAGCGGATAAATAGGGGAAAAACAACATCCTCAACGGTAATTTTGGCATCCACCAATTTTTGCCTTTCACCTGCTGCTTTCAATGCGGCTTCCCGGCGCAGTAGCGCACTTTTACCCATTCCCGGATCAGCCAAAACCATCAGGCGCTGATAGTTTTTCTTCGCCTGTTCCCAGGGAACGCGATAACGTTTGGCTTCCACGTCGCGACTTTTAATCGCATAAGCGCGTTTAAGTTCAGCCTCTGATTCGGCGTATCCCCAGAAGGTTTCCACCTCATGGCGATAATTGCGTTCGCGAGTAACTTGAATTGGGATATAGAGGGATTTACGGGGAATCGGGTGTTGGGTATGTAAAAGGGTTTTATATTTAAAATGGGATTCGATATCCTCCAGGAATCGGCAAACCGACTCAATATGTGGATCACGGTTCAGTGGGCGAGTGTCCTCGGTGTGGGTATCATGAGAACTAATCATAATCTTACCCCTGTTGATTAAAGCGGTTTTGTATCAATCTGAAAAGCTATAGAGCTGACTGACTTATGGATGCCACGCTTCGTGCCTACTACAAACGAACGAACCTGGGTGCAGTCAGGACTATGTATCCTTGTGGGAGTTGCGATCGCGTTTATTCTGGATGGTCTTAATTAATGACTCAAAGCGGATCGCTATACTATGATCCTATAATTATATCCGTTATGATTCTAGGTTTTCATCCTTGAATCCAATTCTGTCAGTCTGAGTGGAGTCGAATACTGTCATTGGAGAGTGAAGCGAAGCGAAGGAACTGAAGCGGAATGAAGAATCTGTGCAATTCACTTGAGATAAAAGATGATAAAAATAAAGGTTAAGTCAAATCGCGTCTAATTTGTGCGATCGCACAATTCAACCCTTCACTATGAATCCAGCCCACATAACCCCCATAAACCATTCGATCCTGACTATCCGCCACAAAAACATGGTCAACACCCAAGGGATTTTTCCAGGTTCTCACAGCTGCACCATCCCTGAGTCGAATAATCGGATTAGACTGCTTAAAATCTCGGTGATGTGCAGGAGTCATACCCGGAACCCGTTCTAAAATTGCGATCGCCTCTTGAGTCACATCTGTTAAATAAGCATTCACAACAGTATCACAACCACACCCATCCGTTACCGTCGCTTTTAACCTATCCTTAATATCCCCATTAAACAGGGAAAGCGCCTCAATCTCCTCAATCAACTTCCCATGAGGTTCACCCTGGCGTCGCTGACAGTAAATCGCCGTGAGTAAATCCTCAAGCCCCACCTCAGCTAACGCATCCGTAATCAATCCCGTCAATCCCAAAACCGCAATTCCGCCTAACATTCCCGCCGGACCCCCCAGAAAGGCTAAAGCCGCCGTGATAGCCGCCGCCCCCGACAATCCTGTCGCCGCCATCGTCACCACCAGAATCACCCCAGGTAATCCCAACGCCGCAATTTTTTTGACTACTTGGTAGTTTTCTACGGGTGTTTGGTTTAAGTATTGCCGCAAGGATAGATAATTGTAAGGTGTGTCGCGGAACTAAGAATCCCCGCACTTATAGGGCGGGGAGTGTCAAAACTTCATCCATTTTTATGCCCTCCCTTCAGCAGCAAAAAGTGTTTAGGCTTTCTCTATCGAGTTTAACCCGCCTCTCCTAAATCGAGGAAGAAAACCGTATCAAAAGATACAAAATAGAGTGAGGCGATCGCATAAACGCATAGACTCCACTAATAGAAGGACATGACATGTTCCCTACCGATGGTGATTCAACTTAAATGGATTGCCAGTGCTATATTATCCCAGTTATAATAAAATCACCTAAATCTTAAAAAAATGCCATGAATAATTTATTCAGAAATACTTTTATACAAGCATTAGGAGTGGCTGCATTAATTTATATTAGTTTTCAACTTCTGGATTGGGGTATAGATTCCATCCTTAAGCTTTTAAGAAGCTTCGATAATTGGTATAGCTTCTACGGATCGAAATGGGCTGAAGAAGTTGCTATTACCTTTGGTGTACTTTATCTGCTTTTTGCGGCGGTGATTAATAGTAGAAGTCGTTAATAGGGCAAAGGTTTAGAAATAGAAACAATAGTGTTTAAAAAAACGGCAACTCATCTGGTATAGCAGTAGGCACATCGATTAGGACAAGCAAACTGTTGTAGAGACGTTCCGGCGGAACGTCTCTACCATAAGATGTGTCCTAACTGCTATGGCGGTTGCTATAACGGATAATGCAATATTTCAAGGGTAAATCTCTTCTAATTATCCATCCACCGCACAGCGAAACCCAGCCAGAATTTGACGCACACTGGGATAATACCAATTACGGAAACTACACCGCATCGCCCACGGACGAGTTGTCCAACTACCGCCGCGCAAAACCCGATGTTTTCCATCAAAATAGGCTTGAGAATAGCCGCGATAGGGATAACTGACAAATCCTTTGTATCCATCAAACCAACTCGCTGTCCATTCCCAAACATTCCCCAGCATGTCATAGCAACCTGATGGACTTTGCCCTTGGGGATAGGCATTAACGGGAGTGGTGTGTCCTACCCTATTATCGTAGTTACAAGCATAAGATGTGGGTTCCGTATCACCCCAGGGATAAATGCTCCGACAACCCTTTTGTGAATCCCAACTCGCTGCTTTTTCCCATTCAGCTTCACTGGGTAATCGCTTGCCAACAAAATTAGCATAAGCCTCGGCTTCATACCAACTCACACCATAGACCGGATGATTATCCCAAAAAGGTTCATCAGACCAATAGAGGGGATAGGCGACAGGATTATCTTGTAACCACTTCCATCCTTCCACAGACCACCAATTATGATTTTGATATCCCCCAGCTTCAATAAAGGCGCGATACTGTTGACAGGTAACCGGGTAGCGATCAATCCAGTAGGTGTTTAAAAAGACGCGATCGCACGGACTTTCATTATCCATCGCATCAATCCCATCGCTTCCCATTTCAAACTCACCCGCCGGAATTTCTATCATCTGTCCTTTATCTGGGGTCTTATCTCCTTTAGGCTCAAAGGGATTATTCAGGACTAATGACCTAGGCGTGCGCCCAGTTTGGCAAAGGGTATTATCATTAGCAGATAAGCGGTGTAATTGCAAGACAAAGGCAATAGTTTCAGCATGTTGACTCTCATGTTGAAGTAACCACCGCCATAAACGTTCTTGGTGATCCAGGGGCGCAATTTCTAGATAGTCAAAGACTTGAGTTCTCACAATATCCAGATAGTCCTGAATTTCTGCCAGAGACGGTAATTTTTGGCGATCGCACTTGGGTAAACCATCCGCCGCAAAGAGCCGATGATACTCTGGAAACAGGGGTTTGTTGCCAGCATAGCGTTCTAGAATCCAATAGGCTTCCGTAAAAGCAATGTGACCCAAATGCCAACCCACGGGACTAAATTCCGGATGAGCTTGTCGGTAAAATCTGGTCTCATCAATGCCTTCAATGATAACTAAGGTACCCATGCGGCATTTTTCCATCTTTTGATAGATGCTTTTTTTGCAAGCATGAATTGATGTAAACGTCACAATAGTCTCCCACTCCAACTAGACTAGTTTTGGCACAACTTTTCCAGTTTCTGGCGAATTGGGTTCACAAGCAAGATATTTCGTCCATCCCGGCGGAAATTTCTCACCATCTGGCGTGTGTTCAGTCAAAGGCTTTCACTATCGTGTCTTTTCAAGTAAGAATATTATGGTAAGCGCAACGACATAGAGCAAATAACAAATGACATAGAGCAAATGACCAATGACAATTTCCTTCCCGCCACAACCCAGCAGCTTACGGAATCTACATCAATTGCCCTCGCCCGTGCGATCGCACGCCACGATCTTCTCACACCCCTTACCCCCCAACCCATTGCGACAACATACATCCAGCAGGGACAGGGGGGAACACCCATCCTGTTATTGCATGGCTTTGATAGTTCCCTCTTAGAATTTCGCCGCCTGTTTCCCCTCTTAGCGGAACACCAGGAAACATGGGCGGTAGATTTATTAGGATTTGGCTTTACCGATCGGGTATCTGGGATTAAGTTTAGCGCCAGCGCGATCGCGACTCATCTCTATTATTTCTGGAAAACCCTAATCCAAGTCCCCGTCATTCTGGTTGGGGCGTCGATGGGAGGGGCGGCGGCGATTGATTTCACCCTAACCTATCCCCAAGCGGTGAAAAAGCTGGTATTGCTGGATAGTGCAGGTTTCACCAGTCCCCCACCCATTGGCAAGTTCCTGTTTCCACCCTTTGATAATTGGGCGGTTGAGTTTCTGCGGCGTCCCAAGGTGCGAGAAACTATTAGTAAAAACGCCTATTTTGATCCGACATTTGTTTCTGCCGATGCCTTACTGTGTGCAGCGCTGCATCTAGAAATGCCGGGATGGCATCGGGCATTAATTTCATTTACCAAAAGTGGGGGATATCCACCCTTTGGTCAAAAACTTAGCCAAATTCAGCAGCCGACGTTGATTTTATGGGGAAAAGATGACCGGATTTTGGGAACAAAATATGCCCACAAGTTTGAAGCGGTTATTCCTAATTCTCAACTCATCTGGATTGATGACTGTGGTCATGTCCCGCACCTAGAAAAGCCGGAAATAACGGCAGAATATATACGGTAATTTACTGGCAATGAGAAGCAATAAGTCATAAGTCATAGGTTGGGATAAGGCAGAAATCTCCAGTAGACAAGAGGGTTTCTATATCAATGGCATCGAGGTAGCGATCGCGGGATTTTGGGTGTGATTCATCCTTCCCATATTCATTGTTTGGGGCGTGACTCAATCCCTCGCCCTCACTTTAGGGTTGTCAGTGTAGTATATATGTAGTATGTTGGAAGCAAATAGTAGTTAGGTGAGGTAGAGGAAACCCTCATGGAAAGAATTACTGCCGAACTAGTCAAAAATATTGCTATGCAAATTGCCGCGTTTCCAGTTGAGTACATTAGCTTGGAAGATATTCCTGCAGAGGTAGTGGAGAGCGAGCGTAAGATTGAAAGGGGTAGGGAAGACTTGGCTCAGAAACCCGAATCTATTCGAGAAACAATTATTGAGGGTCGCATTTGGTCGCGGCTTAAGGACGTGACACTGTTAGAACAATCTTACATTCGGGACTCTACACTGACGGTAAAAGAGCTAATTGAACGCAATATGGCGGCGTTAGGCGAAAGGATTCAAATACGTCGTTTTGCTCGATTTGTTCTGGGAGAGAACTTAGGTTCCTCTCCACCAACAGATTAGAGCGGGACATCTGTGCGATCATCCCAACCTAACCCCTCAAATCCAATTTCAACGTGACTAGCCAGTGGTTAATCCAAATCGGGGAATTGAGAATCAATAGTTATATTGAGACTCCCGCACTCTAATCTATGTTAGAGTGCGAGAGTATGTCAATTATTAGTTATGACCACTGACTAAAGGGATGCCGAACCAAATTAGCATTATAATATTTAGGATCTTCAGTCACGTCTTGACCAATCCAATCCGGTAAGTCTAACTCTTGATTTTCATCACTCAGTTCGACTTCTGCAAAAATCAATCCTTCATTTTCACCGATAAACTCATCCACTTCCCAGACCAAACCCTTAAACTCTATCCTATAGCGCGTTTTTTCAATCAAGGGGCGATCGCACAATGTCTCTAGCATCTCTTGAGCATCTGATCCGGGTATAGGATACTCATACTCGACTCTAGAAAAATTCTCGGTTTTACCTTTAATCGTCAGATAGCCCTGATCTCCCACTAAACGCACGCGAACCGTCGTCAGGTTTTGGGTAGCAATATAACCTTGACGATAGAGCATTCCTTGACCAAGGGTGCGCCATTGATCGCCTTTAACTAAAAATTTTCGTTCAATTTCGATTGCCATGGCTGCAATGTTACCTCGCAGGCTTTGATAAAATTAGGGTAAGTCAATAGTCGTGATTGAATAAATTATGCCAGAGATTGCCCGGTTCTACGGAATTGTGATTAAGGTGTTTTTTGGGGATCACCCTCCGCCTCATTTTCCTGAAATCTATGGTGAGTACAATGCCTTAGTGAGCATTGAATCATTGGAAATCATTGAAGGAGATTTACCAAGTCGCGCTCAGAAATTAGTTCTAGAGTGGGCAAATTTATACCAGCAAGATCTTTTACAGATGTGGAAGACTCAAGAGTTTCGTAAACTACCTCCTCTAAAGTAAACTAAAACGGCTCTCCCGTACTTGTGGTGGAAAAGCCTATATTAGTGATAGCTTCCCTAAAAACATTGTTTTGAAAGTCTTGCCCCACAAAGTTTCCAAGAATAATCAGGTTTGCTTATCACCCTAGGTACGGGAGAGCC
>NZ_JAVJRX010000163.1:0-3644 GCF_040219735.1 Coleofasciculus sp. G1-WW12-02
TTTATCGAATGCGTCGGGTAAGAGTTAGCAATTTCAGGTTAATTTTGTTGAAGAATCTGGAATTTTTCTATTCTGCGCATGAAAACTTCTACTTTTCCCCTTCAAATTAGCTTCTCAAATTAGTTTGTGAGAAATGCGGGATTTACGCGGAACCCTTTACTTATGGCGATAATGGATTCCAAATCTTGGACTCTAGCCCCAGCGATTTAACCCCTTACCTGCAATTTTCACCCAGAGAATTAACTGTACCACCGGGAGTGCAGCGACGCATTCGTTTAATTACTCGCTTTCCACCCAGTTTACCAGACGGGGAATATCGAGCCGTTGTTTTTACGGAAACGCTTCAGGAAACGACGGATAGTGGTGGTAATTCTGTCGCGTTGACGGCACGAATTGGCACAACCGTTTATGTGCGTCAGGGAGAGTTATCGCCAAATTTGGTAGTGGAGAATGCGAGTTGGAATTCTGAACAAGACCAAATTCAATTACTCGTTGAAAATACCGGAATGGCATCGGCTAGAGCATCGGTGAGTTGGATGTTAAAGCAGGGAGAAACGGTTATAGAGACGGGGAGTTTGAAACCGACGGGAATTGTGGCTGAGAGTGAGCGTCAGTTTCTATTGAATTATCCTGATGAAGGGCAATTGGCTACGGGTCAATATCAGCTTACGGGTGAGTTGATCTGGGCTGAAGATGATGAGCGACGGACACAGCCGTTTAGTGTCGATTTGATGATTCCTACACGGTAAATGAGGGGCGATCGCGTGGTTGAGCCGATTGGTTCTGAAGTTTTGGCTGGTGGGCAGTGCCCATCCTACGGTATATCTTGTGGTGTCGAGAGGTTGATCTTTTTTAACGCAGAGGGTCGCAGAGGTTGGCGCAGAGGGTCGCAGAGGGTACGTGGGGTTTGAGTCGGGGAGGCGATGGGCTTTGTTTTTGCTGTTTATTTGGCTTTGTTCCCTATACCATAAAAAGGGGGTTGTGTCAAAAAAAATCTGTGTTTTTTACAAAAATACATGCATCCAAGTGGTGCGGGTTTTGAGGGGTATTGAGGCTAAGTTGGATTTATTTTGATGCTATTTCAATGGTTTTGGGGAATGATGTCCAGGATTGGAAGAAAAGTGGATATACTTCCCCAGATGTTCAATTATACCAAATCGCTGGATTGACGTAAATCCGTTAGTAGTTGAGAATTATTCTCACAGTTTTTGGGGCGGTTAAGTTCTGTAAATTAACAAAAATCTGATTGAAGTTGGGTGGGGAGAAAAGTTTTCGTTATCATCAGCCGTCATGGATAACCTACAGGAAGAATGTCGGCAATATTTGATTGGGGTGAGACAGCTAAAATGGTGGATTAGATATTACAGGTTTTCCGGGCGCAAGTTTAGGGTTTTTTGGGCGCAAGCCTTGCGCCCCTACGTGATATATTCTGTTGGGTGGCAAATCCCGATCGCGCTGGGTTTGGCTGTGGGAATAGCGGCTAAAGCTTTTTCTCAAAGCAATTCCAGTCTTGATCCGCATTTAATCGGTCAAACACAGAGGGAGGATTCAGACAATCCGGTTATCGAATTTTCCGATAACTTTACGGTGTTTCCGGTGGGGGTGAATGTGGGGGGGCGCCCGGTAATTTTTAGTGTTTTGGTGCGGGGACAGGAAGATGGTAGTCAAGCGGTTGAGTTTGAGAAGTGGCTGATTCCTTATGATGCGGTGGTTCAAGCGTTGAAGCTGGAGGTGACACCTTTACCGGATGGGCAATTAGACGTGCGATCGCCTGGATTGATTACTCGCCTCAACCCCCAGGAATTACGGAATGATCCGGAGTTGGGGTTGGTTTTGTCGATTCAAGAGGTACAAACCTTACTCGGTGTTCCCGCCGAATTTGATATTAATGAGTATGCGATTATTCTTAATCCCCCTTGGTTGGGACAAAAAACCGGGGGGATTGCGGCGACAGAACCCCCAGTGCAACTAGACGGTTTACCCCGAATCACTCCCACTGATTTTACCCTAACCGCGATCGAGGAACGGATTACAGCGACTGGATCAGAGTCAACGTCGGGTTTGGGTGAGTCTTCTTCCCTACGGTATCGGGGGGAATTGGCGGCTGTGGGGACATTACTATCGGGGAGTTGGTATGTCAGGGTGAATCAACCTGATTTGTTAGACTCGCCGAGTTGGAGTCTCACAGAAGCCCAGTATTTGCGACAAACCGATGGGGCGGATTATGTGATTGGTTCTCAACCCACGTTTTGGCGGAGTCAGGGGAGGGGGGATTATTGGGGTGTGACGACGATTCAACGACAGGGATTTATACCTCCGGTGACGTTTGGTGGGGGTGGATTTAGTCCGGGACAACGGTTACAGGCGTCGCAGGTGGGGCGGACTATTGTGGGTGAAGCGGAACCGGGGACGTTGGTACGCCTGACACAGGGATTTAGCGATCGCGTCTTGGCTGAAGTTCTCGTGGATTCTTCGGGTGTTTATCGGTTTGAGGATGTACCGATTGGGGGGCAAAGGTTAGGGAATTATCGCATTTTATTATATCCCCAAGGACGCCTTTCTGCTCAACCGGAGGTGCGGGAGGCGACGTTTTCTACGGTACCGGGACAAATTCCTGATCGGGCTGCGGCGATGATTGTTTCAGTTGGTTTTTCCCATCAACCACCTGGATTGAACCGTCAAAATTTTGTGGGAGAATGGCAAGATTTTCAGGGAGGAATTGCCCAACGTTGGGGGGTATCGGAAGCGTTGACTGTAGGTGTGGGTGGGATTTATGACCAAACCGCGAGGGGATTAGCTGATGTGTTTTTTCGCCCCAAAGGGATACCATTGGAAGTAGCGGCGTCGGTGTTGAGTCCAGATCAAGAGGGGGATTGGGATATTAATGCTAATGTGCGTTATGAACCGACGTCTAATATTAGTCTACAATTCAATAGCGATCGCTTCTCCCAACGGCTTAACCTGAATTGGCGTGTCTTTCCCCGTTTAACGGTATTGGGAACCTATAATAGTCGCGAGGGTACGGCGGTGGGGATGCAAACCGGGTTTAGTCGTCGTGGTTTTTTTACCTTTGCCCGGGCGACAATTGATGACCAAAATCGCTGGCGCTGGAATGCGACGCAACGGTTAGGATTTTTACAACTGAGTCAACAGGGGAATGAATTGGGGTTTCGCTCAGAGTTGAATTATAATCTGTCTGGGCGTTTTTTGGGTGATGGTTATTCTGCACTGCTGACTTATGAAACCCGCAACCTCCAGCAGCGGGATAATTTAGCCACAATTGGCTGGCGTTATCGATCCAAGGCGCGATCGCAAGATGGGAGTTATCTGTGGGAAACTCAGTTGGGCTATGGGTTGGGTTCTCAGGGTTCGGGATGGATTGCCCAGCTAGAGACTACGATTATACCCGGTTTGCTTTTGCGCGGGCGTTATGATGGGGTATCCTTAACCTCGAATGAGGCTAATTATAGCCTAGAACTGGTTGCCAGTTTAAATGTACAGGAAGGGGTTGACAACTGAGTCCAGAAACATATACAAAGGTATACAGGTCTATACTAAATGTATACCGTATGGACATTATTCAGGACGTGCCAACGGTCAGCATTGGGGAAGCAGCTAAAGAAGTCGGAGTTAGCGTAATCACG
>NZ_JAVJRX010000164.1:0-25670 GCF_040219735.1 Coleofasciculus sp. G1-WW12-02
ATAAACGGACGTGGAGAGGGTGTAAGACCTCATTTGGAGGCAACC
This sequence comes from Coleofasciculus sp. G1-WW12-02, assembly GCF_040219735.1. NCBI lineage: Bacteria > Bacillati > Cyanobacteriota > Cyanophyceae > Coleofasciculales > Coleofasciculaceae > Coleofasciculus > Coleofasciculus sp. G1-WW12-02. The sequence continues at coordinate 46 of NZ_JAVJRX010000164.1, forward strand.
TTCAGCGAAGCGTCAACCCCAATCAGCGACCACCCCTAAAAAGGTGGCGTGGTGAGGAATCCCCCGCGCTCTTTAGCCGGGGGAGGATGTCAATAAACTCATGCTCTACAGGGCGACCCAAGTAACTGATTGGACTATCGGGTTCAGTTAATCAAGCGGATCGCCCCTACCGTTTTATTTAGCTAATTCTGATGTGTTTAGGCAGGTTGTTGCACGGGTAAATCGGCACTCTTCCAAGCACTCCATGAACCGGGAATGTTGATTACCTTTTCAAACCCATGCTTTTGTAGTAAACTGGCAGCTATAGACGCCCGATATCCACTACCACAGTAGGTGGCTAGGGTTTTATTTTTATCTAACTGATCCAGTTTTTTTTCTAGATGGGGAACATAAATATGTTCAGCGCCAGGGATGCAGCCACTGTGAAACTCTTTATCAGTCCGCACATCTAACACGGTGAGCGTTGAGTCTTCTTTGTGCTGATTCAACTCATTCACCGTCCACTCACCAAGGTGTTGCAAGGGTAGCCCAGCATTCTGCCAACTTTTCATCCCATCGTGGAGATAGCCGACTAAGTTATCGTAACCCACACGGAATAACTGTTCGGTGACGAGGGATAAGTCTCGCGCACTTTCTACAACGAGTAGCAGCGTTTTTTCTGGGTCAATCATCCAGCCCATCCAGGTAGGAAAGGCAGATTGGAGGGCAATATTAATCGCACCAGGGATATGTCCACCCCCAAATGCCAGCATCGAACGGGTATCGATGACAAGGGTATTTTCATCTGCCATCTTTTGTTGGAATTCTTGAGGGGAGAAGGGTTGCAATGTTGGCACACACCCTTTAATTGGTGCCCCTTTAGCGTTCACTTTTTTCAAGCGTGAGTAGTGAGTGGGGGGTTCTGGCATATCGCCCAAAATCCACTCGACAAATTCTGCTTCGGTTCGCTCTTTCAAGGCGTCACTAAAAATTCGTTCATTCCCAATAGTACTTTGTTGTCGATCGCCAATGGATTTACCGCAGGATGAACCCGCACCGTGACAGGGATAGACTTCGACGCGATCGCCTAACGGGACTAATTTGTCGAATAATGAGTGATACAGTTGCGCCGCCTGTTTTTTCTCTGTCCCTGTACCTACTAAATCGGGACGCCCAACATCTAGATTAAACAGCGTATCCCCAGTCAGCACGCCAAAGGGTTCTTTCCCTTGTTGAGCATCATGAATTAATAGGCAAATGTGTTCTGGTGTATGTCCAGGAGTATGCAGGGCGCGAAGGGTAACTGTACCAATTTGTAACTCGTCTCCTTCACTCAGTTGCTGTATCTGAAACTGATAATCCTCACTCTTCCCGCCGTAAATTGTCGCGCCAGTACGGGCTTGAAGTTCATGGACACCGGATACAAAGTCGGCGTGGATATGGGTTTCCAGAATGTGGGTAATTCTCACACCACGCGATCGCGCTATTTGTAAATAAATATCTACGTCACGACGCGGATCGATAACGGCGGCTACACCCGCTTTGTCATCTCCCACTATATAGGATAGCAGCGCTAGTCCTTCGGTGTTAATTTGTTCTAAAACTAATGCCATGATTTGTTCTCCGATTTAAAGATTAACTCCCTTGTGAATGCTGTGAAATATAGGTTTTGAAAAATTCTTTCATCTGAGGGGATTTCTCACAGTCAAAGCCCATGTTTTTCCCTTTTTCCATGGCTTGTTCTGCGGTCATTCCCTCGCGAGTTGCCACATACATTAATGCCATCGCCCCTGAACGTAAACCACTCTTGCAGTGAATCAGGGCTGGTTTGGGCAGTTCTTCGATCTGCTGGAGAACTTGATTTGCCAGTTGCTCCGTCATCCCATCGGGTTTAACCGGGATATTGACATACTGCAATCCGGCGGCTTCGACTTGCTGCTGTTCATCCCTAGGGAACCCCTCTTCGGAGGGCGATCGCAGATTTAATACCGATTTTACCCCCTCTTGAGCCGCTTGTTGCAATTGCTCCGGCGTCACCTGATTCGTGGCTACGGTTAAGTTATCGTTAATCTTTTTGGCGTTTTCCATGAAAGTCTAACTCCTTGTTAAAATGTCAATAGTATAAATACTTATTTAGATTCCATTCATAGTTTTGGCTGAAAAATGGAAAAATTCCTCTAACCTGAGAAGGATATTATTTTCTATCTAAAGATAGTTTTTATTTTGAGCAAAGGCTAACTGTTTAAGGTTTAGCAACTTCTTGGCTCTAAGTAGGAAACAGCCCTCAAACCCTTACATAAACGAATGACGATCTCCACTGCTCACTACCTATACCCAATTTAAATACGTGACAGCTTACTTATTCAGCAACCCCTGATTAAAGATGAATCGAAGAAAATTCTTTTTCCTCAGTAGCTCAACGGCTGGCGCTATCTTACTCAGTCAGTGTTCTTCGGCTACGACTAAACAAGCGCAGTCGGAAAAATTACGCTTGTCTTCCAGGCGATTGAGTAGCCAAGGCGGACAACTCGATATTGCTCTCAATGCGGGTTACGGTGATATTAACCTCGCCGGACGTCAAGCCCAACTTTACAGCTATAACGGACAAGTTCCCGGTCCAGTTTTAGAAGCTCAGCCAGGAGATTCTGTTCGGATTCAATTCAGTAATAATCTACCAGAAGCAACCAACCTGCACTATCACGGACTCCACGTTTCCCCCACTGGGAATGCTGATAATGTCTTTCTGGAAATTCCCTCTGGGGAGCAACTAACCTATGAATTCACGATTCCCCAAAACCATCCGGCGGGAACCTTCTGGTATCATCCTCACCTACATGGTTTGGTCGCCAAGCAGGTTTCCTGGGGAATGGGGGGATTATTTATTGTGCGTGGTGAATTAGACCAAATTCCGGAAATTGAAGCGGCGCAAGAAGAATTATTGGTTATCCAGGATTTTGGTTTAGATAGCGGCGGTCAGGTGATTACACCCCACCCCATGGAGCAAATGCATGGACGGGAAGGACAACTGATTACTATTAATGGTAAGGTTAATCCGACTCTATCGATTCCATCCGGTGGCTTATTGCGTCTGCGAATTGCTAATGCTTCGCCCTCTCGTTTTTATCGTTTGAGTTTAGAGGAACATCCCTTTTATTTAATTGCTACTGAAGGGGGTTCTATCTCTGAACCTGTCGAACAGCAAGAGTTACTGTTAACGCCGGGACAGCGAGTTGAGGTGCTGGTGCCCGGAGAGCGAGAACCTGGAGAATACCGTTTGTTAAATCAACCCTATAACCGAGGGAGTATGGGTATGATGGGCGGTGGTATGATGGGTCGTGGCATGATGGGTCGTGGTATGATGGGTCGTGGTAGGATGGGTCGTGGACAGACTAACGATTCCGGAAATGTCGAGGTATTAGCCACACTCCGCTATAACGGACAAGTTGAACCGCTTCCCTTACCCAAACGCTTGATTCCGGTAGACGCCTTGCCCGAACCTGAGACGACACGACGTTTTACTTTCAGTCATGGTATGGCTCCGGGACAGGGTATGGTGTTTTTGATTAATGGCAAAACATTCGACCACCAGCGCATTGATACCCAGGTGCAATTAAATACTGTGGAAGATTGGGAGTTGGTGAATACGGGGATGATGGATCATCCGATTCACTTACATACGAATCATTTTCAAGTGATTGACCGCAATGGTCAACCTGAACCCTATCGGGCTTGGCGAGATACGGTTTTAGTACCAGTTGGGGGAACAGTGCGGATTCGGGTTCGGTTTACCGATTTTCCGGGAAAAACAGTTTATCACTGCCATATTTTAGATCATGAAGATTTAGGTATGATGGGTACTATAGAAATGTTGAGTTAAGGTTAATTCAATTTTACAATTTGACCGGGGCGGGTTTAGTGGCATCTGGGTAAACCAGAAACGATAGTTGTGAAACCCGCCCCTACATGGGTGCTATGATGTTCTGTGATTTGGCATCAGTGTTTGTGTTGATTCCTCATGACTTTAGTGATTTTTTTCCACTTTTCCTTCTCGGCTAAGGAGGCTTTTTGGTCTTGTTTCCGGGCTAGATAGTGAAGTTCTTTTTGCAGTTTTTGATAATTCAGGAAACGCTGATCATCAAGAGTGCCATTTTCCAAGGCTTGTTGCACAGCACAACCGGGTTCTTCTTGGTGTTTACAATTGCGAAAGCGACAGTGCTGGGCTAAGGTGTCGATATCGGTAAAGGTATCGGCTAAACTTTCCTCGTCTGCCCAGATCTGAAGTTCCCGCATCCCTGGAGTATCGATCAGCAACCCTCCTGAAGGCAGGGGAATCAATTGGCGATGGGTGGTGGTATGTCGCCCTTTACTATCGTCCGAACGGACTTCTCCAACCGCTTGTACGACTTGACCGATTAACTGGTTCACCAAAGTTGATTTGCCGACGCCTGAGGAACCTAGTAAAGCAACAGTTTGTCCTGGTTTTAGGTAAGGTTTTAGGGCTTCTAATCCCTGATTTTTGAGTGTACTTAATATAATTACAGGTACACCAAAAGCGATCGCTTCAACAGCCTCTTGCTTTTCAGCGATATCCTGGCATAAATCCGCTTTATTGAGGACAATTACAGGATTCGCGCCGCTTTCCCACACCAGAAGCAGGTAGCGTTCAATGCGCCGCAGATTAAAATCCCCATCCAAACCAGAGACCAAAAATATCATATCGATATTCGTGGCAATAATTTGGACTTCGGTTTTTGCGCCAACGGTTTTCCTTTGAAATTGACTTTTTCGGGGCAAAATGCTGTGAATTATCCCATGTTTACCTTCATTGGTGAGGCGAATCACCACCCAATCTCCTACAGCCGGAAAGTCCTGGCGTCCAGTTGCTTGGTATCGCAGTTTGCCGATAACCTCTGCTGAGAGTTCGCCTTGTTCGGTGTAGAGACGGTAGGTATTTTTGTACTCTAGGGCAACTCGACCAATGGTGTAACCCTCTTGCCATTGGGAATTGAGGCTGTTGGCAAAAAATTCACTCCAGCCTAATGATTCTAAATTCATTGATTTCCTCAGTGTCTGTTGCTTGATTTGAGCAAGGCGCACGCACAGAGGACTTTTGACGTTCGTTAGCCTGAGAAACGACGCGATCGCGTCAAACCCTCTGTGGTTACCTTGAGTTGTGTTATGGGGGTGGAAATGGTTACAAGCTCAGACATAGAGTTATCCTTCCGGGTATTTCCCGACAACATATTTATATATTATACTACAAGAACACTACAGTTATCTCAGCGCCCGATTCAGCCGAGTAGAAACGGGTGAGATTACTAATTATGACTTATTGACAGGTAACTTAATCACAAACTCTGTTCCTTGAGGGGGATGGGAATGACATTGAAGCTGTCCCCCGTGTTTGTCTACGACAATCTGATAGCTAATTGATAATCCTAAACCCGTTCCTTGACCGACGGGTTTTGTAGTAAAGAACGGATCAAATATTCGGGATTGAACCTCTGCCTTGATACCAGTACCGTTGTCAGTAATACGAATAATTACCCAGTTGGGTTCAACGAATTCCGTGCGAATCCGAATCATCGGTGAGGGTTGAGGATTTGTTGTCGAGTAGTGTAGGCAAATCCCGCTGTCGGCTGAAGGTATTCTTGATAAATAGGCAGTATTATGAGCTTCGTCAAGGGCATCAATGGCATTGCTAAGAATATTCATAAACACTTGATTGAGTTGACCCGGATAACAGTTGACTAAAGGCAGTTGACCATAGTCTTTAACCAGTTGAATCGGAGGACGATTCCCCTGTTGGGTCAGTCGATGTTTTAAAATCAGTAGTGTGCTATCGATGCCTTGATGGAGATTCACCCGTTTGTAATCGGCTTCATCGAGTCGGGAAAAGTGGCGTAAGGATTGGACAATTTCACTGATGCGACGAGCGCCTTCTTGCATTGAGGCGAGAAGTTTGGGGAAATCGGTGGCAATAAATTCTAGGTCAATGTATTCTATGTATTCGGCAATCTCAGCAACGGGTTCGGGATAGTGTTTGCCATAGAGTTGGACTAGGTGCAGCAAGTCTTGTGCATAGTCAGAGGCGGGAGCAATGTTACCGTAGATGAAGCTGGTGGGGTTGTTGATTTCATGTGCTACCCCGGCGACGAGTTGCCCCAAACTAACCATTTTTTCATTCTGTACCAGTTGGGCTTGGGTGCGTTGGAGTTTTTGCAAGGCTTGTTCGAGTTGCAAGGCTCTTTCTCGTTCTTGCTGGGTGATTAAGCACAAGGCTTCTTGGGACTGTTTGCTCTGGGTGATGTCGGAAAATGAGGTGACAACGGCGTAGGGTTGGCTGTCTCCGGGATTAAACAGCGGTTGAGAATTTATGCTAATCCAGGTGATATCCTTTCTTTGTTCCTGGTAAACTGGCTCTTTCTCTTTTAGCCTCAGCCCTCCGCCCTTTGTCCTGTTTCTAGGAAGATGTGAGTCGTCCATCGGACAGGATAGGAGTGACGCTTTGGATGGGGAAATCCCCATAATCACTCTTACTTGGGGTTTCCCTGTGCGTAAAGTTACCATCGCGGGATGCTCTTGGCTGGGGAAGGGAGAGCCATCTTCCTGAATAAGTTGTCCTCCCCAGTTCATACCGATTTGTCCGAGTATTTGTTGAGCGGAACGTCCTAAAATGCTTTCTGCACTGGCATTACAGGCAATAATCTGACCGTCTGCTTGCTGGAGTATAATTCCCTCAGACATGGCGGTGACGACGGAACGATATCGTTGTTCGCTGACTCGTAGCTGTTGTTCTATGCGTTGCCGCTCGAGGAGTTCTGCCTGTACTCTAGAATAGAGTTCCGATTGTTGGAGTGCGATCGCGACTTGGGTGGCTAATTGCTGTAATAGCTCGATTTCGTAGGATTGCCAGTGTCGTTGACTACGACAGTGATGGACGATTAATAACCCCCAGAGTTTTTCACCTAAGAGAATCGGCACGACTAAGTTGGCGATAACTTGGAAGGGTTTAAGTAACTTGAGATGACAAGGATGTAAACCTGCGGTATAAATATTAGCGATCGCACTAACTCGACCTTGCTGATAGAGTTGAGCGTAGTCTTTGCCAAAACAGGGATCATGTAGAGTTGTATTCAGAACGGCTGTCCAGGGTTCCCCCACTGACTCGACCACAATCTGCCCACTCCAGTTTGGATTGAAGCGGTAAATTAATACTCGGTCTGTTTCTAGGAACTGTCGCACCTCGGTGACGGTGGTGTCAAGAATTTCATCCAGTTCTAAGGATTTGTGAATCCGTAAGGCAATTGCCCCGAATAATCGTTCCCGTTGTTGCGCCGCGACGCGATCGCTGATATCTAGTAGAGTACCAAATAGTTTATGCACCTGACCTTGGGTATTGAAAATCGGTTCTCCTTGGGCGAAAAGATGGCGGATAAACCCGTCAGGGCGCAGGATACGAAATTCTAATTGGCACGATTTCCCACGAACAAGCTGGTGAACTGTTTTTTTCCAAGCCTTTCTATCTTTGGCATGAATCGTTTGCCAATATTCTCTTATGGTAGGTGTGGGTTGTCCTGGAGAGAGTCCATAAATGCGGAAGGTTTCATCAGACCAAGTGATGTCTTGGCTGGCTAAATCGAATTCCCAACTGCCCACATGGGCAACGTTCTGAGCTTGAGCTAGGTGGGTTTTCTCCTGCAAGAGTGCAGCTTGGGCTTTTTGACGTTCCTTAATTTCGGCTTCAAGTTGGGCTGTGCTGGGGATTGTCAGGGCTTGGGGAAGTAGTCGGACAAGTTCCCCGGCGGTGACTACGGAAATCAGAGCAGTCACGGCTTTTATCCCACCCGATACCCAGTAATTCGGATGCCAAAGCGTCCAGATTGCCATAATATGGGTCGTACCACAGGCAATGATGAACCCACTAAATAACAGGAAAATCCAGTTAAACGGGACATCGCTTCTCTTGGTGACAAAATAGGTTAGCGTTAGGGGAATGGAGTAATATGCCAATGCGGTGAGAAAATCAGAGATTAGGTGTAACCCAACTAATTCCGGCTTCCAGAGGTAGCAATGTCCGTGGGGAATGAAAAATTCTGCCAATACCATGGTGGTGATAAAAGATTATTAAGAAAGATTATTAAAGTAGTAGATTCAATGATTATGCCGTTATTTATACTCTACTCTTTCTTTATCCGGCAAACGGGACAAATCATTACTGTTAAGACTTCCCTATTCCCTGTTCCCTTTCCTCACCCTCATACTTATTCAGCAAGCCCTACTTCTTAAACGGCAAATGATAGGGGAAAAAATAACCGCAGATACGCTGATAGAATAGCTTCTCCCCAAAAAACTGTCAATCCTGCACCTAAAGCTAGAAAAGGTCCAAAGGGCATCGGTTGTCGCCGATTCAGCCAACCCATCGCCATCGCACCGCCCCCAGCGAACGCCCCGACTGCACAGGCTAAAAACCCAGCTAATAGTAAATACTTCCATCCTAACCAAGCCCCCATCATTGCGGCTAGTTTGGCATCTCCTCCCCCCATGGCGGTTTGCCCAAAGATGATAGAACCGACTAAGGTGATGATGTCAAATAACCAAATTCCCAGAACAGCCCCGCTAATTCCGGTCATGAGTTGAGCTGATACATCTGAAAGTTGAGCCGTCTGGAAAAAAGCGAATGCGCCTTGAAAGACTATACCCACAACTAAGCCCGACTGGGTGAGCGAGTTGGGTAGAGTCATTGTATCGAGATCAATTAAGGATAGGGCTAATAACCAGCTTAAAAATGCCCAATATCCTAGGGTTTCTATGCCCAAACTATATCGCCAAAATACTAATAAAAATAATAGTCCTGTGATTGCTTCGATTAGGGGATAACGCCAAGAGATGCGACTACGACAATGACGACAGCGCCCTTTTAACCACAGCCAACCCAGGATAGGGATATTCTCCCGCTTTCCTAATTTATGTAAGCAATGAGGACAACGTGAGGGGGGGAAAAGAATGGATAAATTGGCAGGTAGGCGATAAACCACTACGTTGAGAAAGCTACCAATCGATGCGCCGAGGGTAAATACGATTAAAGAGGTTACGATGATAATTAAAGTATCCATATTTATTTTATTTTAATTTTTGACGATAGCGCAACCACGAACATGGCTATTCAGCTCTCCATAACCAGGATTTAGAATGGGGTTCTTCTGTTAATTGATGATTGGCTTGAATTCCTTGCTGTAAGGTTTCAGTGGGTCGATAAACAAATATGGGGGAAAATGTATGCGAAATTTCTGGAATACCAGGAGGTAAAACCATTTGGAGATGAACGTCTGGATTGAGGGAATGACTTAGAGAAAACATGATTCCCGGAATTTGATCACTAACTACCAGGGGACGTTCCGCTCGATTAATAATCTCAGCTACTTGAGGATTATATCGACTTTTACTATGACTTTTGTGCCACCACACCGGAAATTGGGCGCTGACGATACAGGAGAGAATACCACAAAACAAGAGTGCGATCGCGCCGTATTGCCAGCGCTTCAGATGCTTTGTTTTGCCGTTGATTGCGGTAGTTTTGGCTGCCATCAAATAAGCGACTGCTATCTGAATCCCTAAATAACTGGGAATGGCGTATCGGGTAATACTAGAACGACGCCCGCCTAAAATGACATCGGGTCCAATTAGGGCAATTCCGGTAACGCCAATTAAGGTGATAATAAACACCCAAGCGTTGAGGGGGGCTTTGCGGTAAAGATAGTAAAGCCCATAGCCGGCTAATAAAGCACTGAGGTAATGCAGTGGACTAAATGGGCTGGTTCCTTGATTTACATCAAAGAAAATTCGACTCAAGTTTAATCCCCAAAATAAGGGTAAAAATCCTTCTCGATTCAAGTTAACTGAGGCGGTATTATCCACGAATTTGGAAAAATGGCTAATCACAATCCCTAGCCATGGTAAAAATAAGAGCAACCCGAATAGGGACGATAATAAATAACTCGTCAGCCGCCGACTCCAGCGGAACCCTTCAGTGACTAACATATAAATGCCATGTCCAATCGAAACGAAGGCGGAAAATGGATGAGTATAAAGTCCCAGCGCTACACTCACTCCGTAAATTCCCCAACTTAGTAAGGTTTTCAATCGCATTGCTCGCAATAATGCCGCACTTGATAATAAAATTGTTACCGTCCATAAACTATATTCCCGTGCTTCTTGGGCGTACAAGACATGGAACGGAGAAATCGCTAGAATAGCAACGGCAACCCAACTTACTGTAGATAACCCAAAGAGTTCCCAACATAACCAGTACATACAAGGAAATGCTAGGAAACTGATTAATACGGATAAGCTGCGAATTGTGACAATTGAATCCGGAAAGATTTGCAACCAGAACCGCGCCATTAGATAATAAAGTGGGGAATGTTCTGGATTTCCGGCTAAGGCGTTAATCGTGTCATTGAGATTTTTTTCCGGTGTGGGATACTGATATCGCTCTAAGAAGGCTTTAACCGGAATCACCTCACCGTTGAACGCCTGCTGGATGATTTCGGTTTGGGTATATCCAGAGATTCGCATCGAGGTCATTGTCTCATCGTACCAGTAAACCTTGCGATCGAGGTTGTAGAAGCGGAAAAATATCCCTAGTATGATTAAGGCGATTGCTAAATTTCGCCACCCGGTTGGACTTAATGGTAATTTTTTTAACATCATTCATCAATCTCACCCACGCGCTTTATTATAGGATAAATTATAGATAATTATAATTTATCCTTACTCAATTCCGATGTCTTCAAAATTAGCACAGATTCCTCTAGCTAACTGCTGGTCATTTTGATACGATAAGCAAGGTACAATTTGGACACAAAACTGTAACTCATAGTTAACCCATCACTAATGACAACTGACGAATGACAACTGAAATTGAACGCTTTAAACTCTCCAAATCAGCAAAAGACCAATTGACAAAGCTTAAACGCTACACCAAAATTGATCAGTGGAATATTCTTTGTCGTTGGGCGTTTTGCCGTTCCCTGGCGGAACCGACTCAACCTTCACCTGTCCCTATTCCGGCTGACTCGAATGTGGAAATGACGTGGCGGGTGTTTGGGGGGGAATTGGCTGATATTTTATTAATTGCTCTAAAACAACGCTGTCATAATGATGGTTTAGGGTGTGATAAGGATACTCTGACTAATCAATTTCGCCTTCATCTCCATCGGGGTATTGGGTATTTAGCGGGTGATTTAACTATTAAGAAAATTGAAGATTTTATAGGAGTAGAGACGTTGCATGCAACGTCTCTACCAAATGATGTGTCTCCGGGCTAAGAGCTACTGTCCATTAAAAGGGACTAAAACGAGAGATATCCTCGTCTAACGAATGCCAGCTTTTGGTTCCTTGGGTTTCTACCTAAGGCGGTTTAACTTAAGGGTTTGTAGTAAGTGCGGCGAAGGTTTATGGCGAAGACAGCCCAACGACGAACAAGGTTATCTCTACTTATAGGGGTTTATAGGAGCGCACATTTTCCCATGATGAAATAGTACCTGAAATGACAGAAAAAGTCAAGGGGTTAGCCTTCATCTCGAATTCGCTTTGAAGAAAGGATAAGTGGGGAGGTATCTCACTGTCTATAAAAACAGGCGTGGACTAGGGAGAGACTGTTTATCCATAAGCACAAGTTAAAGTTACTATAAACTTATAGGCAATCGCCATTGTGGTTGTTTAGAATATCGGTTGACTCGATTATCGGTGAGTAGAGAATTCTCAGCTCTATTAGCCTGATAACTAGCTCCTGATTTTAGCAAGGAAAGACATTTACCCTGTATTGATTTCAGGCTAGATGTTCGAGTTACGGTGAAATGATTTATTCTTTGAACCAAGAAATAAGACTGATAAGGGAACCGCATCTCCTCAACAGGTATAAGACGTATCTACCGCAAAAATCCGGACAGGTATCACAGGTTTGGGTAAGTAATAGCGTATCACTGTCAATGGCACGATATGTCTATTTCAGTTTCCAGTATTTTAGTTTAAGCCTCAAAAAACCTGTCACCAAAGAATTATCAAGTTTAGGGGAATCTACAACGGTAATGACAGCTTACCGTTCAATTGATAGCGCTTTAACAAAAGCGTAGTAGTCAGCAGTAAACCGCAACCGGAATGTCCTCTTTTCAGGACTTCGCTCACCCCCCTATAGAGATACCTATGACACAAAAATCATTGCTAGAAATCTTTGAGTATATTTTCTTAGCGGGTTCCGCTGTAGGAACTGTTGTAGCGACGACATCTCAGCAGGTTGCTTATGCAGCAACGCCTTTAACAGTAGCGTTGGCTTTGAACCTGGTTAACCGACGCAACATGGTACAGCAGACACAGGATAACACCAGAAGTGCGATCGCGGAAACATATCAAATTATTCAATCGCTCCATCAGCAAGTCCAAGTTATCCCCACTCTTAATACTCAACTCAACAGCTTAGACCAACAATTTAATGCTCGACCAGAGAAAACGGCGATTGAGGATCTAAAAGCCTCACTCACTGAGCTAACTGAGCAATTTAAGCAACTTAGCCAACACTTTAATAATCGTCCCGAACTGCAAACCATTGAGCAGTTGCAAACCACAGTCGCTCAATTCACAGAACAGTTTAATACCCTCAGCACCAACTTTGCTCAGCTATCGACTGAGCCAGAGGTAGACTTGAGTCGTATTGAACAAGCCATTTTTGAGCTGACGGAGCAATTTAGCCAACTCTATCAACAATTCCATAGTCGTCCGGAACTTGAGGATATTGAGCAATCTCAGATTGCTGTGGCTCAACTCAATGAACAACTCAATACGATTAATATTCGCCTTGAGCAGTTACCGGCTGCATCTGAGGTAGACTGGAGTCATCTCGAAGGCGCGATCGCACAAATTACTACTCAAGTTGAAACCTTAACCACTCAGGTTAACACCCAACCCACCGCAACAACTGATCTCACCGGGGTAGAAGCCGCACTCTCAGAACTTACTGAAGAACTTAGCCAACTCCAGCAACAGTTCCAGACTCGTCCGGAACTACAAACCATTGCACAACTTAGAAACCAAGTCGCCACCCTCACTCATCGTCTAGAGGAGTTATCCACCGCGCCAATAACAGACTTAATCAGCTCTGAAGCTGCGATCGCACAAATTACCCGTCAAGTTGAAACCTTAACCACTCAGCTTAACACCCAACCCACCGCAACACCCGATCTCACTGAGCAATTTAGCCAACTCCAGCAACAATTCCAGACTCGTCCCGAACTGCAAATTATTGCACAACTGACGGAGGAACTCGAAACCCTCAGCCATCGCCTGGATCAGCTTCCCACAGCACCAACCGCCAACTTAAACGGTTTTGAACCCGTTATTGCACAGATTACCAGTCAGGTCGAAACCTTAACCGCACGCATTAATACCCTCCCCCTCTCCGGTGAAATTGACTTCACCGACATAGAAGAAGCGATCGTGCAAATCCACGGTCAGATTAATACAATCCAGCAACAATTCCAGAATCGACCCGAACTACAAATTATAGAGCAATCCCAAGCCACGATCGCGGACTTGAGTGAGGAGCTCGAAACCATTCGCCATCGGTTGGATCAGCTTCCCACAGCACCAGCCGCCGAGTCAAGTGCGATCGCGGATATCACCGAGCAACTGGAACTCTTAACCACTCAAGTGAACATTCTATCCCCGATGTCCGACAGGGATTTACAGGGAGTAGAAAGTGCGATCGCGGATATCAGCGAGGAACTGGAGAGATTAAGCACCAGAGTTGATAGCCTTCCCTTAACCTCAGCCGTCGAAGCCACGGACTTCAGTGAAATCGAAGCCGCCATTATTGATTTTAATCAACAACTGAGCCAACTTGATCAACAATTTAACACCAGACCCGAACTAGAAACCATCGAGCGATCGCAAACTGAAATTACCCAGCTTGCTGAAGAATTTGCCATCCTCAATAGTCGCCTTAACCAACTCCCGACTCCTTCACAGGAGGGGGTAGAACAGGTGATTGGGGAGATTAGGGTTCAAATTGAAACCCTAAACCAACGCCTGGATCAACTTTCCCCCCCCTCCCCAACCGATGTCAGTCAGTTAGAACAAGCCATAATTGACATTACCGAACAAATCGACAGCTTAACCAGCCAAGTCAACACCCTATCTGCGGTTTCAGACACTGAGGTACTTGACGCAGAAGACACCCTGTCTCAAATCCAAAGTCAGATTAACACCCTCAATCGACAGTTCCAGAATCGACCGGAACTTCCAGAACTTGAGCAAACTCAAAGTGCGATCGCGCAACTGAGTGAGGAACTCGAAACCCTGAGCATCCGCCTGGAACAGCTATCAGCAGCACCAGAGGGTGATGGTAGTGTCACCGCACAAACCCTTGTTGAGATTACAGGTCAAATCGACACCTTAACCGAACGGGTAAATACCCTCTCCACTCCCACAGATACAGATTGGAGTGGGGTAGAAACCGCGCTTTTTGAACTCACTGAACAAGTTAGTCAGCTTCAGCAACAGTTCCAGAATCGTCCTGAACTCCAAGAAATCGACCAATCTCAACGTGCGATCGCGCGACTGAGTGATCAACTCGAAACCCTCAGCACCCGCTTGGATCAATTACCCATTGTCCCAGAGGTAAACGTAAGTGCGACAGCACAAACCATTGCTGAGATTACCGATCAAATCGACACCTTAACCGAACAGGTGAATACCTTATCCACTCCCACAGAAACGGATTTGAGTGGTGTCGAAGCCGCACTTTTTGAACTCACTGAGCAATTTAGCCAACTCCAGCAACAGTTCCAGAATCGTCCTGAACTTGAGGAAATCGACCAATCTCAACGGGCGATTGCTCACTTGAGTGAGGGACTCGAAACCCTGAGCATCCGCTTAACTGAGTCACCCATTGTCCCAGAAGTAGACTTGAGTGGGATTGAACAAACCATTGTTGAGATTGCTGAGCAGATCGAAACCTTAACCGAACGAGTGGATACAATCAGCACTCGCCTGGATCGCTTACCCACTGTTCCAGAGATAGACTTGAGTGGAATTGAACAAACCATTGCTGAGATTGCTGAGCAGATCGAAACCTTAAGCGAACGAGTGAATACCCTATCCACTCCCACAGAAACCGATTTGAGTGGGGTAGA
Source organism: Coleofasciculus sp. G1-WW12-02 (assembly GCF_040219735.1). Classification (NCBI taxonomy): domain Bacteria; kingdom Bacillati; phylum Cyanobacteriota; class Cyanophyceae; order Coleofasciculales; family Coleofasciculaceae; genus Coleofasciculus; species Coleofasciculus sp. G1-WW12-02. The sequence goes on from NZ_JAVJRX010000164.1 coordinate 15,216, forward strand.
AGAATCACTTTTTGAACTCGCTGAACAATTTAGCCAACTCCAGCAACAGTTCCAGAATCGTCCTGAACTTGAGGAAATCGACCAATCTCAACGTGCGATCGCTCACTTGAGTGAACAACTGAATACTCTGAGCATCCGTTTGGATCACTTACCCACTGTTCCAGAGGTAGACTTAAGTGCGACAGAACAAACCATTGCTGAGATTACCAGTCAAATTGAAACTTTAACCGAACGGGTGAATACCCTATCCACTCCCACAGAAACAGATTTGAGTGGGGTAGAAGAATCACTTTTTGAACTCGCTGAACAATTTAGCCAACTCCAGCAACAGTTCCAGAATCGTCCTGAACTCCAAGAAATCGACCAATCTCAAACCGTTATTGCTCGTCTGAGTAAACAACTCGAAACCCTCAGCACTCGCTTGGATCACTTACCCACTGTACCAGAGGTAGACTTAAGCGCGACAGAACAAACCATTGCTGAGATTACCGGTCAAATTGACACCTTAACCGAACGGGTGAATACTTTATCCACCCCGACTCAAACCGATCTAAGCGGAGTCGAAGCCGCACTTTCGGAACTCGCTGAAGAATTTAGCCAACTCCAGCAACAGTTCCAGAATCGTCCGGAACTCCAGGATATGGAGCAATCGCAAATTGTAATTGCTCAACTAGCTGAACAACTGGAGATGCTGAGTAGCCAGCTTAACGAAATTTCAGCAGCGCCAGAAGTAAACATGATGGAGATCGGATCAGCGATTATTGATGTTCACAATCGCCTCGATGAGCTAACGGCGCGTTTCGAGCAACTTCCGGGGATACCTGACATTGAACCCAATCCGGTAGCACCCACCTTCTTCGATTTAGTAGAAGAGGAGATCGTTTCACCGCCACCCCCCATACCTACAATTCCTGCTGTAGAACAAATTGAGCAACTTCCAGAAAATGAAGCCATAGCACCGCTTACGGATAAGCTTAAATCCCTGAACCAACAGTTTCACAATCAGCCAGCCACCCAAGCGGTTGAGGGATTAAAGATGATGCTGATCCAGTTAACGGATCAAATTAATATCATCACATCTCGTTTAGGTGGTTTACCAACGACACCAGAGATTGATCTGAGTCAGTTAGAAACAACGATTACAGAGGTTCATGTTCAACTCGACGCCTTCAGTCAACAGCTCAATGATCGACCAGAAGTCCAAGCCATTGAGCAATTACAAGAGGCGGTCAATCAGCTTGGCGAGCAGATTTATACTACCTTGGTGCAGTTAAATGAGAAATCAATGTCTGCTAAGGAAAAAGACGACGCTCTCAAAGACATCGATTTTCAGTTGGATGCGATGGAGTTGTGTCTAGAGAATTTACCAATGCTGGCTGAGTTAGAGGTCAGTGGGGTTGAAGCCGCGATCGCCGCGATCGAGGAACAGCTTGACAATTTAACTCAAACCATCGCCGAGAATCAAGCTGCACTCTTTGAAGTTGATCTCAGCGGTGGAGAGGAGGCGATCGAAGATATTAATCGTCAGATTGAGGCGCTCAATCAAAAAATCAGTTCCCAATTGGATAAAGCAACGATTAAACAAGTAGAAGACGCGATCGTTCAGCTCAAAAAGCAGCTTGAGGCGGTAACGTTTAAGCTAGAAACTTTGCCCGTGGCTGCGGATGATATTGGCTTCGGTGGAGAAGAACCAGATATCTCTGATTTACAGTGGTGATTGTTGATTGGTAATACCAAATCCGAGTTAGTCACCCCATTTATAATCTAGTCCGCGCAGGCGGACTTTGTTTGTGTAGCCGTGACTTCTAGTCGCCCAGGCAAAAAGGGGGTTTCAAAGGCGGATTTGGTATAATTGGCGATTGGTAATTGGCGATTGGTAATTGGGCGAAGCATTCGCGTTTAGATTTGAATAGAAAACCGATAGATCTGGGCGCGAATGCTTCGCCCCTACACTGTCACCACCTGGGTAATAAATGTCTCCACTAATGGGACTTGGAACCGATAACAATCTCCCACCTTTTCCAAGATTTCTTTGCGGATGAGGCGGCGGATGGTAGATTTAAGGCTGGGATGAGGGGTTTGTTCAGTTATTAGGTATTCCAGGACTTCTTGTTCTGCGTCACTTAAACTTGTCCATAATTCTCGAAAGTACATCCCGCCTGTTTCTATGGCGATGGGAATACAAGTTTGGACATCATCGGGGGTAGCCAGTCGCCGTTTCTCCCGATTCAGGTGATCGACGATAACGGTACAAAGGAGTTGAACCAGATAAGGTTGACAGCGCGTGGCTTGGATAATCTGGCTCACAGTAAGGGGTTCATAGATTTTAGGAAAATCTGCGATCGGTTTTACAATTAATTCCTCGGCTTCGGGTTTTTGGAGATAGGAAACACGCAGGGAACGGGTATTAATTAAATAATCACTCCAGTAGGGTTCGAGTTCGTCTAAAGTATGGGAACCACTGAATAGGAGTATCCATTGGCGGCGATGTTGTAAAACGTGGCGCAGGAAGTTGAGAGGAACGCGGCTATTGGTTGTGGCGATAACTTCGCTGAGGCGTTCAAATTCATCCAGACAGAGGAGAAAGCGTTTACCGGGGGCGATTCGTTCTAGTTTTTCTAGCCAGGTTTGTAGGGTGAGAAAGGGTTCCTGGTTCAGTTGTTGGGGATTGGGATAAGGGAGGTCAAAATTACGGGATTTTTTGGCAGCTTTGACAATTTCTTCGGCGAGGTAGTTGGCTAATCCTTTCAGGGTAGTGGCGGTGGCTGCGCCTTGTAAATCGATGAGTAAGGGAATTAATTCTGAACCTACTTTGCGGGGGAGATATTTTAAGGTAGAGGTTTTACCCGTGCGTCGTCCACCATGAAGTAATAAGATAGGAGGTTGAGCGGAAAGTGCCAAGGTTTCGACTTCTCGGAAAATGTCCAAGCGTCCTTTAAATCGGGTTTTGGCATCATCGGGATTAAGGGAAGCACCAGCAATGTAAACTTGAGGGATTTCCGCAGAACGTTTAGCTTGTTCTGCTAAGGTTTGTTGGGCAGTTTGTAATATTTTAAGCCATTGTTGAGCAATCTTTTCTAATCGAGTGACTTGTTGGGCATCTTTATTGAACGCTAAACTCTCTTGCAAACTATGTAGTCGAGATATGGAACGACCCAGAAATTCATATTGACGATAAGATGAGGTGGCTTCTCGAACTGATTGGACACTTTGGCTAACTTCTAAAAATTGGGGAACGATAAAGCCAAAGACTCGTGGAGGCGGTGAAGGAATCCAGGCTAATTGATTAGCAATTGCTGCGATATCTCCAGGAGTCTGACACCGTTGCAGAACGTCTGCAACTCTAGAGACAGTGATAAATTCAGGTAGTCGCAGAAAAACACCGACCATTTGCATTCCAATTAAGACTAAAGCCGCAGGTACAACTGGAATCCATCCGGCAAAGCTGGAAAGAATAAAAAAGCCGATACCAAATAGTATACCGAGTAAAGGGATTGCACTTAAGCCTAAAAATAGAGGGTGACGTATTTTCCAGTTCAAACTTGCCCCTATCAGCGCCCAAGCAAGAATCCAAATTATCTCTACCCATGCGGGAAAAAACCAAATCATAGGTCGATTATTCAAAACAGCACTAAGGATTTGGCTTATCATCTGCGCCTGAAGCATTACCCCGGAAATTTTCTCCCCGTTCGGTGTGGTAAAAGACTTAGAGTTCACATGACGAGCGCCAATCAAAATAATTTTATCTTGAACAACTTCCGGATTAAGTTGACCCGCTAAAACATCAGCCACTGAAACCGTCTCGGCAATCCTTGTCGGTGAGCGATAGTTAATTATGATTTGAGTTCCTCCAGTATCCACCCGCTGATAAGCCCCCATCGATGCCTTTAAACGCTCGAATATAACCTGCCCCAGTTGTAAGTTACCCTCTGAATTAAAATCGAGTGGGCTGATATTTTTTTCTTCTAATTCTAAGTAACGCAATGCCAGCAATAAACTGATAGAAACCTCCGCACTACAACGAGATGTAGTAGATACCTCCATTGATAACAGGTGACGGCGCACAATCCCATCCGGATCGGGTAAAATATTATCAAACCCTTGCCGTTCTTTTGGCAATTCTGGTGGACGAGGAATACTTTCGCCTGAATCTTGATTCCCTAATTCTTGAGCATGACAAATCGCAAAAAAACGGTTATCTGACTCGAAGCGATCGCGTAATTTTTTGAATTGAGGATCAACGGGAAAATCGCGAAAGATGAGCAAGCCAATTCCTCTAGGCTGATAGGATTCAAGTTTCTGCAACAGTTTCGCGATCGCGCCATCGGCTAATGAGCCTTTTCTATCGTCTTGTTCTGGCAATTGTAAATCAGTTGCAGTGACTTCAATCACCAATAACCGCGAATCTCGCCCTTCAGGAGGACGCGATCGCATCATTTGGTCATAGGCGCTGAGTTCCCATGGTTGTAGTCCTCCCAAGGATCTGATGAGTAGTAGAAATAGTGCGATCGCAAAACTTATAATTAGGCTTCCTGGAAGAGTCGAGTATGAACGCATGAGATAAACTTCAAGTTAAATATTGTCAATTTAAAAGGCGTGGTAATAACTTAAATGAAATGTTGCCAACTTACATAGCCGGGAAATAAATTTCCGGAACCCAAGCTAAAGTAAGCTAAAGCTTACTGGGTAATACCCAATCCGGGTTAGCCATCTCCCTTATAACCCAGTCCGTGTAGGCAGACGAAAAGCAAGTGTAACAGCGATTTTAATCGCCGTAGCAAAAGGGGATAACTTAGTGCCTACTATAAACAATTTCAACACAACTGGACAAAATATGAAAATATGAACCCGTTTTAACGGGTTTTAGCTTTTAGCCCGTAGACGCGGAGCGGCTTCTCTTCGAGTACTTTAGTTCAGGGCTTTTATTTTAGTTCAGGGCTTTTATCCCCCAACCGCATTTTTAACTCGCTGTAATAACTCCTCAAAGGGGACTATTTTAAGTATCACTAAAATCGCCACAACTAAAATAACCATCCCGGCAATCAAATTACTGGTATCATCCAACTTATCCCCCACCAACCGCGCCATCTGCCCCAATTTCATCGGCAACCACAACAACAAACGCACCGGACGCTTTAACCGCCGCATTGTCACCCCTGAATGAGGAACCCGTTGGGCTTCCAATTCAAACTTTTGCCTCGCCCATTCATCAGGACGACTGTGTTGCTGCGCCTCCCATAACCAACATCCTGCCAATTGTAATAAAAATGGATGTCGTCCGCCCCAAGCCAATGCCAGTTTCTGTCGTTCTGGACTCAACGCCTCCGTCGCCCCCGGTATTTTATTTGCCGGTAAACGCACCAAATCCGTTGCTTCTATTTCTGTAATTCCCCCCACAGGCAAAACCTGACCCACATTAAAAAACGATGAGAGGAATCGATACTTTCGTTTATAAACATCCAAATTTTTATAGGACGCAATCACTAACATTAAGGCATTACGATCCATCAAAGATCGCAAATTATCATAAAATTCATCGGTGAATTCATCAGGTTTTTCTAAGAGTTCCTCAAACTTATCCAAACACAACACAGGCAAAACATTCTCTGCTTGCCACGCCTCAATTGCCGCTGAAAACCGCTGCCGATCTAGATTCCCCGCTTGTAACGGTGCAACTAATGCCGGATTTCCTTGTACTACAGGGCGATTGAGTAACGCTTGGGCAACTGCCTGATAAAAAATGGTTTCTTGCCGACATTGTGCTGCTTGCAATGATAAGTAAATTACTACATAATGCCCAGGATTTTTGCCAGCACCCTGAACTCGTTGTTCGCAGGTCTGAAAAAAGTGATAGAGTAAAGACGATTTGCCAATCCTATGTTCTCCAACCACATTAATACTCGTTGGTTGAGCATTAACCAGACGCGACGTAATAATATCCAATTCTTCTCGCCGCCCGACAAAGAATTGGGGGTCAGTAATCATTGACCCCGCACAAAACGGGCAAGATTGCTGGGATGAGTTCATAGGTGATTTTAGATGGGTATACCTAAATTCCTCAAAGGGAACAGGAAACAAGGAATACCTAATTTATACCAAATCCGGGTTGATTACCCCCTCTATAATCCAGTCCGCGCAGGCGGACTTTGTTTGTGTAGCCGTGACTTCCTCCTCGCCCAGGCAAAAAGCTAGCAAAAAGGGAGTAACGACAGTTATTGTGTGGTTATCGGGGCGGGTTTAGTCACATCCCTTGTACAACCGAAAAGATAGCGGTGAAACCCGCCCCTACACACGCGCCAGGTTTACTCGAAGGAAGGTCACGCGCCATGTCCGACTAGCGAAGCGGAGGATCAATGTCGTGAAACGTCAGATTTGCCTGAGTATCTTAAAGGAAGAAACAGAAAAGTTCACTCTAGTTGAAAAGGTTCTAATAAATGAATTCCATCCAGAACTCGCACTAGCCAAGCATTAAATTGTACAATATTCTTGACCCCTAGCCAGTAAACGACAAACCCCGCTCTAACTAACTCATAACTGAGTTTATCTACTTGGTAGTGGGGGGCTTCACCGTAGAGAATAAATCCGGGCTGAACACCCCAGATCAGGGCTAGGGTTTTGGCTTGGTCAAAATCTAGGGCTTCGTAGTGACTCGGTAATAGAATATGTTTGCCGTTTAAGAGCAAACCCACTCGACCATCGTACTGCACACGAATCCATTGGTCTTTTGGAGGAATCCACTGAAAAAATTCCTCAATAGCCCATTCGTCTAGAAGGGTAGAGTTTGTGTAAGACATTGGACTAGATGTATCGCTTTGTAGCTTAGATCACTATTGTATTGCGGTCATCCGAAAAATGTATTACACCTTGACAATCGGTAACACAGGTAACAGCCACAAAAGAAGTTTTATGGCTAATGCCTAATCGCCTCAGTAAAATGTCACTGGCTTAAGCTGGGTTCGTAGTAGGCACAAAGCGTGCCAGAAGCGCTTTAGCACTTGCTACAAACCTAGGTAAGAGTACTTATGACATTACCTCACCGCATCCTAATCGGTTAACTCTCTAAGTGTCAACTTTGATCGCCCCCCTGTCGCCAGCTAACTGGAGAATAGCCAAAGCCGCGCGATCGCACACGCCTACGTCCCCCAATAGCTCACGCATTTGTTGATAATTTGTCAGGGTTTGTTGACGTTTTTGGGGATCGAACAAAAGTTCCATGGCTTCTCGAACCAAGTTTTCTGGAGTAGCATCCTCTTGGAGTAACTCTGGCACAATTGAACGCATCACCACTAAGTTCGGGGGTGACATGAAAGGAATGGAAAACTTGAGGAAAGTACGGGCAATCCAGGAGGTCAACGGACTCACACGATAAAATACAACCTGGGGAACATTCAGAAGCGCCAGTTCCAAATTCACTGTACCTGATTTGGTAATCGCTAAATCGGCTGCTGCTAATACCTCGTGAGTTTGCTCACTCACCAAGGTAGCCTGAAGCCCATAGTCTTGTATCGCGGCTTCAATCGGTTTTCGATAGGCTTCTAGAGATAAGGGAATCCAAAAGATCGGGGATTTGTCATTCGTCCTTTGCCCTCCTGCTCCCCCTGCTCCCCCTGCTCCTCCTGCTCCCTCTGCTCCCCCTGCTCCCTCTGCTCCCTCTGCTCCCCCTGCTCCCTCTGCTCCCCCAGCTCCCCCCAATAACTTCCCTTGAAGCTGCTGGGCGGCTGAAAAGATAATGGGCATCATGTATTTGATTTCTTGATGTCTGGAGGCGGGTAAAAGCGCGATCGCAGTTTGGTTGGGTTGAATACCAAGAGCCGCTCTAGCTTGCTCACGATTGGGATAAGATTGGATGCGATCGACCAAGGGATGACCCACCCAATGGACAGATGCGCCTTTTTTTTCAAAATAACGGGCTTCTTCGGGAAATACCGCCAAGAGTTTGTCGGTCATTTCCACAATTGTGGCTGTATTACGGGGAGAGAGTGACCAAACCCATTCTTGGGGGGCGATGTAATACACCACAGGAACTTGGGGAAGCTGACGCTGAATAAATTTGCCAATACCGAGATTGGGTCCCATATAGTCAATCAGGACTACCAAATCTGGAGGATTATTCTGAAGGTATTGTTTGGCGCGACGCTGGATGGTTAAGGTTGGCAGAAAAAATGGCAGCGATTCTAATAGTCCGACTGAGCCAATCCCTGTAGTATTTCCTAATAATGTGGCACCAGAAAGCGCCATTTTGTCGCCCCCTAGTGCCACAATATTTAAGTCCAATCCTTGGTGAGTTGCCTGACGTTTCAGGGCGTCAATTAACATTGCTCCTTGCAAATCACCAGAGACCTCACCCGTACTGATAAAAATTGTTTTTTTAGTCATTCGTCATTTGTCATTTGTTATACCAAATCTCAGTTAGCCATCCCCGTTATAATTTAGTCCGCGTAGGCGGACTTTGTTTGTGTAGCAGCGATTTTAATCGCCATGGCTTCTGGGTTGGGGCGGGTTTAGTTGCATCCCTTGTGAGGCGAGAAACGATAATAGTAAAACCCGCCCCTACTCTCCCCTGTCTTGGCTATGATGAAAACGACGACCCGGAATGGAACCACGCCGTCCAGCTAATTGCGATCGCTCTAAGAATAGGCGTAGGTGCTGTACCTGTTCATGGTCAGATATTAGATTGAGTTGTTCTAGGGCTTGATTGAAGGTGTAATCGGAACGGTAGAGCATCCGGAATGCCTTTTTTAGGTCTTCTAGGGACTCGGCACTTACTCCTGCTCTTTTGAGACCAACTAGATTGAGCGATCGCACTCGTGCGGGGTTGCCTTCTACTAACATATAAGGGGGTACATCCCGGTCAATGCGGCTCATTCCTCCTACCATTGCCAGACGCCCAATGTGAACAAATTGATGAATGCCTAAAACGCCACCAATGGTTGCTTTTGATTCAATATGAACATGTCCGGCTAAAGCGACGCCATTGGCGATAACCACTGAGTTTTCTAACACGCAATTGTGGGCGACGTGAACATAAGCCATTAACAGGTTACTATCCCCAATAACCGTAGCTTCTCCCGCACCCGTTGCTCGATTAATGGTGACATATTCCCGAATCCGATTATCATCACCAATCCTGACCCAGCTTGGTGCGCCATCATATTTTAGGTCTTGTGGCTCCAAGCCAATAGCTGCTCCGGGAAAGATTTGGTTTCTCGCGCCAATTTCCGTCGGTCCTTCTAGAACCGCATGAGCCCCAATCTTCGTTTGTGAACCCACTTTTACATTATCACCAATGACCGCATAAGCACCAATCTGAACTGTCGGATGCAGTTGGGCGCCAGGGTGGATTACAGCAGTAGGATGAATCAGTGTTGTTGCCATATAGCGATCCTATTTAAGTCGTGAACATGCTAGTTAGTCAAAGGAACTCGGAACAGGGGACATGGGACAGAAAATTTCCCAACTTATCTATAAGCTGTGAAGTTAATATAATCAAAATCGCTCCTAGAACTTCTCAAAAACTGTAACACCAGTCACCCCACAGACTAATAAAGCACGTCTGGAAGAAGACTTTTTGTCACCGCGTCTTGTTGTCATTTTGAGAGTGGGAATTATCCCTAGCGATCGCAGACTAAATTTCAGGTGTGATCATCTATGCTGACGCCCGTATTTTACAGTGCAGCAGGAGTAAGAACTCCAGGAGCGCTAACCCGAATTTGGGATAGCGCAGGTGCAATTTATTCGACCAGAGAAAACATCAATTCCCCTTCGGCAACTCGCTGATCGTCAACGACTGCACGAGCTTGCATCTTTCCAAAACGACGGCGCTTGACTGACACGAGTTCCGTTGTCATCACCAGTTGATCACCAGGTACGACAGGACGACGAAAACGAACCTTGTTAATGCCGGCAAAAACAAACAAGGCGTCATCCATATCAGCCATTTGTTTTAAAACAATGCCACCAACTTGAGCCATGGCTTCAACAATCATTACCCCTGGCATCATTGGGCGTCCCGGAAAATGTCCTTGGAAATAGGGTTCATTAAAGGTGACATTCTTGATGCCAACAGCTAGCTTTCCCGGAACATATTCAATAATGCGGTCAACTAAAGCAAACGGATAACGATGGGGCAGGATTTTATGAATGTCTTCAACCGTGAAAATTGTTTTGGTTGATGACTCAGACTGGGCTGGGTTGGCATTTTCAGTGGAATCATCGTGAGTGTTAACGTCAATCAAGGTAGACATGAGTAAATTAGGATAAAAATGAGTATCAGTGAGCGGCGGATGAGCAGTGACCCGTTGAGTGAATCTGTAAACTCATTAGAACTCCTCCGTTGTGGGAAACCCCGTGTCCCTTCGCTTCGCTTATCGGGCAAGCTTCAGACCGGGGAGGAACGCGCGGTAGCGGTTTAAGAAGCATACCCCTTTCGGGGTGGAGGGGTATGGTTGCCCCTCC